>JBGQEX010000020.1:0-45277 GCA_041496605.1 Piscinibacter sp. | reverse complement strand
GGGCGCAGCCGCGCGCTCGCGCTCTCGTTGCCGCCGCTCGCGGCGCTGATCCTGCAGCGCGCGGGATCGTGAGCGGCGCCGCGGACGCACGGCTGCGCGCGGCGATCAGCGCCGGCACGCCGACCTCGCTCGGAGCCGAGCCGAGCGCGGCGGGCGTCAATTTCGCGGTCCATTCGCGCATCGCCGAGGCACTCGAGCTGTGCCTGTACGATCCCCGCTCCGGGCTCGAGCGCGGCAAGGTCTGGCTGCCGGCGCGCAGCGGCGATACCTGGCACGGCTTTCTTCCGGCCGCGTGCGTCAGGCCCGGCGACCTGTACGCCTACCGCGTGTACGGCCCCTCAGCGCCCGAACGCGGGCTGCGCTGCAACCCGAACAAGCTGCTGCTCGACCCCTATGCCAAGTCGATCGTCGGACCGCTGAGCTGGTCCCCGGCACACTACGCCTACGACCTCGGCAGCGAGCAGGAAGACTTCGCCTTCAACGCGCTCGACAGCGCGGCCGCCATGCCAAAGTCGCAGGTGGTCGACGACCATTTCGACTGGGGCGACGACAAGCCGCCTGCTGTGCCCGGGGAAGACACGGTCTTCTACGAGGTGCATGTCAAGGGCTTCACGCAGCAGCACCCCGGCGTGCGCGAAGACCTGCGCGGCACCTATGCCGGCCTCGCGTCTGAAGCCTCGATCTCGCACCTGAAGCGCCTCGGCGTCACCTCGGTCGAACTGCTGCCGGTCCATGCCTTCGTCGACGACCAGCGCCTGGTCGAACACGGTTTGCGCAACTACTGGGGCTACAACACGATCGGCTTCTTCGCGCCCGAGATGCGCTATGGCGCAAACGGCGACGGGCTGGCCACCATTGCCGAATTCAAGGGCATGGTGAAGCTGCTGCACGCAGCCGGCATCGAAGTGATCCTCGACGTGGTCTACAACCACACCGCCGAAGGCAATCACCTCGGGCCCACGCTCAGCTTCAAGGGCATCTGCCATGGCACCTACTACCGGCTGAGTGCGCAGGACCGGCGCTATTGCATGGACTACACAGGCACCGGCAACACGCTCAACACCGACAACGCCGTGGTCGTGCGCATGATCGCCGACAGCCTGCGCTATTGGGTCGAGCAGATGCACATCGACGGCTTCCGCTTCGATCTGGCCACTGCGCTCGGCCGCGGCGCCCACAACTTCCATCACCACAGCAAGTTCTTCAACGCCATTGCCAAGGACCCGGTGCTGTCCAAGGTGAAGCTGATCGCCGAACCCTGGGACATCGGCGACAACGGCTACCAGGTCGGCGGCTTTCCGAAGCCCTGGGCCGAGTGGAACGGCGGCTACCGCGATGCAGTGCGCGACTTCTGGTGCGGCCCGGCCGGCCACATCGCCGACTTGGCCCCACCGCTTTGCGGCTCGAGCGACATCTACCGACACTCCGGGCGCGGGCCCGGCGCGAGCGTCAACCTCGTCACCGTGCACGACGGCTTTCCATTGCACGATCTGGTCAGCTACAACCACAAGCACAACGACGCCAACGGCGAAGAGAACCGCGACGGCGAGAACCACAACCGCGGCTGGAACTGCGGTGCCGAAGGCGAGATCGACGACGAGGTCGTGATCGCACTGCGCGAGCGTCAGAAGCGCAACCTGCTGACGACCTTGTTCCTGTCGCAGGGCACGCCGCTGCTCCTGGCCGGCGATGAGATCGGCCGCACGCAACGCGGCAACAACAACAGCTATTGCCAAGACAACGCAATCAACTGGCTGGACTGGCAGCTCGACGAGCGGCAGCACCGCCTGCTCGACTTCACCCAGCGGTTGACGGCGTTTCGGCGCGAGAACCCCGCGCTGCGCCGCAGCCGCTTCTTCAACGGCCAGCCCGACGAAAACGGCCACATGGACATCGCGTGGTTCACGCCGCAAGGCGAGCCGATGACGCCCGACGCCTGGCAGCGGCCGGCGCTGCATGCGCTGTCGGCGATGCTTTGCGGCTTTCGCATCGGCGAGCAGAAGGATGGCGGGCCGGCACCAGCGGGCGATTCGGTGCTGATACTGATCAATCGCCACCATGAGCCGATCAGTTTCACCTTGCCGGATCTGCGGGGCAGCACCTGGATACCCCGCATCGACACGCGTACCGCGAGCGGTCTGCCGCGCCGTGCCGGCGAGCCGACAAGCGAGCCCTATCTGGTCACCGCCCGCTCGATGGTGGTGCTGACACAGGCGTCGCGATGACACTCGCGTTTGGATTGGCCGAATGCGGGTCCTTGGCGAGCGCTGGCGTCGCAGCGAGCAGCAAGAGCGCCAGGATCGCGGCATGTTGTCTCACGAGGTTTCTTCCGACCGACTGACGTGAGGTCATCACGAGGATGAATCGCGCCATCGTGCGGCCGCTAGGTGCACCTTCATTGTCGCGGCCAAGAGAGCTAGGCGAGCGGCACGGGCGCGCCGTGTCGTCGACATTTTCGCCTCACGTCCGCTGCTGCTCGATTGAAAGCGCGCTCTGCGCAGGCAATGCGCAAGGGCGACGAATGGGCTGCGCACTGCGCGCGGCGTGAGCAGCAAGCAGCGTGAACCTACAGTGCGCCGTCCCGCACGCAGATCTCGAACTGCTCGAGCGCGTGGCGTTTCGCTTCGTCCTCCGTTGCAAAGACCTTCTCGAACCTGATCTTGTTGAAGAGCGTCACGCCGCCTTCGTCCCAGTGGTAGTGCGCTGTTCCCGCGAATCCGCCGTGCGCATTGTCGGCGATCGCATTTACGTCGTACTTGCCAATATTCGCTTTCATCGGACACCCCATGGACGGCGGCGTGGCCCACCGTTTCTTCGACGAGAAAAACGTCCGAGGTGGTGAGCGCCGGGGACGCAACAGGCGAATCAGCCCTCGTCCCGGAATTCAAGCTTCTCCCCACACTCAGCGCACCGCACGGCACCCCAGTTGTTGACCGTTGGCAGTGGCGTCAACCTGGCCAACTTGCCGTTGCCATACAGGAAGCAGTATGGGCAGGGGATCGGTTCGCCGGTGCCAAGAGGCGAGTTCGCGCGCTCGAAGCGGGCGCTGTACGAGTTTTCGATACCGGTCGTCGCCCACTTCTTGAGCAGCACCGACATCGCAGCTCTGTGCAAGTTCTCGAGAGCCATCGGGCACCTCCCTGAATAGGCCCGCAGCCGGTGAACCTTTTCTCAGGGTGCCATGGTGCGCGCGATCCTCGAAGGGAGCAAGACGCAAATGCGGCGCGTCCGGGGTCAGTTGTGCCGCCTGGTCTTGCGAAGCAGCGTCGCCGTGATTGCCACGAAGCCGACGAAATCGACCCGATCCTGACGCTGACGCGTCTGATCGCAGAGCCGCAAAGCTGCCATTCGCGCGACTCCGTGGAGCGGACGCTTCTTCGACGCCGAGGCCGAAACGCAGTTCACGCCCTGCCCTGGGGGCAGCATGAAACGTCGAACCTTCTTGGCCAGAGGTGTAGTCCCGGCGCGATGTCATCGCCTTCTCCAGTCTCCGCCGCTTGTCAGGTGAGCCACACCGGGCGAGGCTGAGGCTTGCCCATAATCAGGTGCCTGTTTGCGGCCTTGGGTGCCCGTTGTGCTGAAAGAGGTGTTTCCGATGAATGAGCTTGAACGACTGGAAGCCATGCTTCGTGCGCGGCCGGCATCCCTCTCCATTGAGCAACGTCGGGTGGCGTCCGACGCTCTGGGAGACCTCTTCCCGCTGGCAGTGGATGTCCGTGTGGAACAGGTGGGGGCGTACGGCGTTCCCGCTGAATGGACGTCCACGCCCGTCGCGAGCACCAGCGAAGTCATCCTCTATCTGCACGGCGGGGGATATGTTTGGGGCTCGCTGAAGAGCCACCGGCACCTCGTGAGTGAGTTGGGTCGCGCGGCGACGATGAGAACGCTCGCCCTCGATTACAGGCGTGCCCCTGAGTTCCCGTTTCCCCAGGCCCTGGAGGATGCGGTCAGCGGATACAGATTCCTCCTGGATTCCGGCTTCAAACCTCGTCAGATCGCGGTCGCCGGCGATAGCGCGGGAGCGGGCCTGGCCGTGGCGTTGCTCGTACGACTGAAAGAACTGGGCATGCAGCAGCCAGCCTGCGCATTTCTTCTCTCGCCCTGGGCCGATATGACAGCGACCGCGGATAGCTACAGCCGCAACGCGAAGCAAGATCCGGTCCTCAACCGCGAGATCATTCAGTTTGTGGCCGAGCAGTACCTTGAAAGACGGTCACGAGAGACACCTCTGGCGTCGCCGGTTTTCGCCGATCTGAGCGGCATCGCGCCTCTCACGATCTTCGTGGGGGCCACGGAGGCCTTGCTGGATGACGCAGTCGCACTCACCCGCGCGGCGGGTCTCGCCGATGTGAGCGTGCGGCTGGAGATTTGGCCGAAGATGTTCCACGTCTGGGCCACCTACCATCAGGTGTTGGCGCAAGGCAGGCAAGGTGTCGCCAGAGCTGGAAGGCTGTTGCGTGAAGCCGTGGAAGCGGCTTCGAGCGGCGAAGGCTGATGCATCGGTACGGCGAGATGATCGCTTCTCTGACTGCGGCCTGCTGCATTGGGCCACTACTGCTTAGCTACGCATGCGCCGGAGGAGCCGGCCGAGGTACTGCTCGCAATGGCGCCAGTGCACGGTGTCCGTCCATTGAAGCCTCGTCGCCGTGAGCGCGAATGGCGTTTGGGGGCTCTGGGCATGCTCGCCCCGGATATCGCCCCGACCCCCTCGATGAATCGCTTCATACTGTGGCCCGCTCCGTTGCGTTGCCACAATCTAGGTCAGCAGCTTCCCCCAATCAAAGCGTTTTCACACACCCTCGGCCGACAGTGATAGTGATTGCAGGCCGCCTGCCGGCGATGCAGATTCCGTTTGAACAGTGGCAAGACCCGGCCCGTGCGAGTGCCACCATCCGTCAGCTTGCAGGTTGACACGCGCAAACCGTCGCCGTTAACTGAATTCCCATCCGTCGGTGCCGAGGCATGGTTGCGCGCACCTTCGATGCTTTCTTACCCTTGATGCGGCATGAGACGCCCCCCGCAGGCCGCCAAGAACCGCATTTACAGGGGGCGAGGACCTGCGGTATGAAGCTGCTTCTGAAATTCAATCTTGTACTGTTCATCCTGTTCGTCATCGGAATCGCTGCGACCGCCTATGTCTCGCGCGACCTGCTGCAGCGCAACGCCCGCGAAGAGATCTATGAGAACGCGAAACTGCTGATCGAGAGCGCCCTCGCGGTGCGCAACTACACCAGCAGGAACATTGCGCCACTGCTCGAGACACAGATCAAGTACGAATTTCGTCCGGAAATGGTGTCGGCGTTCTCTGCGATTGAGTTGCTGAAGAACCTGCGCGAAGCGAACCCGGAGTACAAGCACTTCCTGTACCGCGAAGCGACGCTGAATCCGACCAATCCGGCCAACCGGGCGGTCGATTGGGAAAGCGACATCGTGAGCGTCTTTCGCAATGGTGCGGTCACAGCGCCGTTGTTCGGGCAGCGCGACACGCCGAACGGGCGCATGCTGTTCGTCGCGAAGCCGTTGAAGGCGGGCGCAGCGTGCCTGCGCTGCCATGACACCGCCGAACGCGCGCCACCGACGATGATCGCGAAGTACGGCTCCGCCGGCGGTTTCGGCTGGAAAGTCAATGAAATCATCGGAGCGCAGATCATTCAGATTCCGGAAACATTCGCGCTTGCGCGCGCCGATGCAACGTTCCGCGTCTTCATGGGCTCGCTGCTGGGCGTGCTGCTCGCGATCGCGTTGACGTTCAACCTGCTGCTCTGGTGGATGGTCATCCGTCCGATCACGAAGATCTCGGTGCTCGCCGATCAGATCAGCCTCGGCGCCGTCGATGCGCCCGATTTCGTCGGGCACAGCCGCGACGAGATCGGCTCGCTCGCCATGGCGCTGTCGCGGATGCGGCGCAGCCTCGTGCAGGCGATGAAGATGCTCGAGGACTGATCAGCGGCCAGACGCCAGACGATCGCAGACGACGTCGACGCCGCGCCCAGCACCGGGGGCTTGCCACGATGAACTGCGGTGTGCTCCGCAGAAATGACGTCAGTCGCAATGCGGGTGCGGCCGGGCGACGCGCTTCGCGCTTGCCATCAGATGCGGGTCCCATGTCTCACGTGACATCGACTATGCAACCGCAGGCGTGGTTGCGATCGAGTACTCATGATGCAAACCGCCCAGCACCGCTTTGGCGAGCACGAGCGCACCCGCCGCCAATCGATGGCGAGATTCGGATTGCGAAACCTGCGCGGATCTCACCGGAGGGTCCGGCACCCCAGGACCCAATGCGCTGTGAGGGCTCCCACTGTTGTAGTGATCGCCCCACACGCGAAGGATCGACCGCAGATGCGCCTCGGACATCGGAATCATCCAATCGAGGCACTCCCGGCGTATCGTGCCGATCAGGCGTTCGCAAGACCTCGAGGCCGAGGGCACGGATTGAATCATCCAGGTGCTTGGCGAAGATCGCGTCCCGATCATGGATCAGGTACTTGTGGTTGTCGGTATCTCCGATTACTTCTCTCAGCTGCTGTAGCGTCCAGTTCGCACTCGGGTGCGAGGTCACGTTCATATGCGCCAGACGGCGGGTGCCGTGCTCGATGACGACGAACACGTACAGCACCCGGAACGTAGCGGTGACCGCCACGAAGAAGTCGCAAGCGAGAATGGCCGTCGCGTGATTTCTCAGGAATGTCGACCAGCGTTGGTCTCCACGCGGCCGGCCTGGCGGTCGCTTCGGCAGGTACTTGCTCACCGTCCGTGGCGAGACCCGAATGCCCAACTTGAACAGCAGCTCATTGGCGATCCGCTCTTCGCCCCAAAGCGGGTTCTCGCTGGCCATCCGACGAATCAGAATGCGCAGCTGCATGGGAATCGGCGGTCGACCGGGTCGGGACCACAGTCGCCAGAACAAGCTCCACCCCGCACGGTGCCAGCGAATGAAGGTCGTCGACCGCACGACCATGAGAGCGCCACGCCACTCGAACAGTTTCGCCAGTACTGCCAAGCTGGCTCTCGTCGCAGCGTCCACCCGCCTCGGACGGACCTCCCGCTCCATGAACAATGCCAGCTGACGGCGCAAGAAAAGATTCTCGGCGCGGACCGCCACGCTCGAACGGAACAGCAACAACATCCAGCGGAGGGCATCCGCGAGCAGACGACACGCGATCCCGGCAAAGGTGATCATGAGCTCATCGTGTCACACAGCAGGGCCCCAAGCCCAACCGGCCGGACGGCATTTCTGCGGAGGACAGGCCGCTGGAACAAGAGCATTGCAACACTGAGACTTGAGCAAGAGGCGACGAGGCGGGCCGCGAGTCCCCCCAAAGTCCCCCAGCAAAGAAAAACAGCCTAGAAACCGCAGCTTCTAAGCTGTTCATCTAGAACTGAAATTTTGGCGCGGCTGGCAGGATTCGAACCCACGACCCCTTGGTTCGTAGCCAAGTACTCTATCCAACTGAGCTACAGCCGCGTAGCCCGCAACTATAGCACGTGCCGGCGTCAGTCCGTCCGCGCGGCGGCTTCGTAGCAGCGTGCAGTCTGCGCCGCGTCGGCCTCTTCTTCGGCCAGCCCGGCGAGCGTGAGCCAGGCATGGCGGCGGGCCGCGGTGTCGAGCCGCACATCGGCCGCCGCCGTTTCGAGCAGCGCACGCGCCTTGCCCCACAGGCGCCGCTCGGCCAGCGCACTGCCGACCGCGTGCGCCACCGCCGGTTCGCGCGGGAACGCCACGGCCGCCGCCTCGAGTCGCGGCAGCCAGTCGGGGCCGATGCCTGGCAGCGCCTCCACCAGGCCTTGTGAAAGTGCCACACGGTCGTCCGCACTCAGCTCGCCCAGACGATCCCAGAACGGCCGCAGCCAGGCACGCGCTTCCTCGGGTGCACCGAGCTGCGCTGCATGCGTGGCGGCACGCGCGGCGACGTAGGGGTCGCGACGATCGGCGCTGTCGAATTGCAGCCAGATGCGGCGCAGCTGATCGACGTCACGCGCGGTGGCAAGCGACTCGAATGCCAGCGAACGCAACAGACCCTGGGCCGCCACCTTGGAGAAGCCCTGGTGCTTGGCCAGCAGGCGTGCCGTCTTGAGTGCCTCTTGCGGCTGTTGGCCCAGCCGCGTGGCCTGCAGCTTCAGGCGCAGCGCGTGGGTGCGGCGCGCCACGCCGGGCGGCAAGTCGGACAGCAGGCCCAGCGCGCGCGCCGCATCGCGATCGTCGAGCGCCCATTCGGCGGCCAGCAGCCGAGCCCCCTCTTCGGCGCGACGCGCGGCCGCGCTGCGGTGCGTCAACGCGAGCGCCCGCTCGAGCTGCTCGTCGCGCTTGGCGCGGTCTTGCAGTCGATGCGCACTGCCGGCCGCCAGCAAGTGGCCGAGCACGGTGAATTCGTTGTCCTGATCCAGGTCCGGCGTGTCGACCTGGATCGCCAGCGCGCGCAGCGCCGAGCTTTGTGCACGGCTGTAGCGGCCGCCGAAGTATTGCGCCAGCGCATCGCGCAATGCGGCCTGGGCCGTGCGGTCGCGGCGCGCCACGCGCCACTCGCGGGCACGTTGCGGCAGGCCCATCAGCGCGTTGACCGCCTGGATCACCGACACCAGCGCGAAGCAGGTTCCCGCCAGCGCCAGCAGGAACAGGTTCAGCGAGGTGTCGAGCCGCCAACTGCCCCAATAGATGCTGACCAGCCCGTCGTTGGTGCCGAGCGTGGCCGCGGCCACCACGGCGACGGCGAACAGCAGCAGGAACCAGATGACGGTGCGCATGCGCGTGCGAGCTGCGTGTCAGCGGCCAGCCGATGCGGCGGCCAGCGCAGCCAGCGTGTCGTCGGGGCGCGCCACGCCGTGCTGGCGCGCCTGCGCGATCACCTGCTTGATCAACTCGGCCGTCAGCGTCAGGCGGCGCGATGAATGGTCGAAGTAACGATCGAGCGTGGTCTGTGCCAGCGCCAGGTCGGTCTGTGCGATGTCGAACTGCCGGCTCAGCAGCGCGATGCGCGCATTCAGCAGCCGCAGCTTGAGGTTCTCGCGCACGAAGTAAGCCTGCTCGGGCACGAGCAGCATGGCATCCGGGTGCTCGATGCTGGTCACGCGCACCAGCGACTTCACCTCGGACCACACGCGCTGCGTCGCGGCGCCCCAAGCCTCGTTCCAGGCCTTGGCCCAGCCGCTGGCCGCGGTATCGCTCGGCGCACTGCGCTGCGATTGCCTGGGTCCGGCCGGCGCCGCGGCCGACGCCGCCTTGCGCGGCTCGGCCACCGCCAGCAGCGGCAATTCGTCGACCAGCCGCACGGCTTCGTCGAGCTTGATGCTGAGCGACGGGATGTCGGCCATGCCGATGCCTTTGACGCGGTCGAGGTCGCGCGCGATGGCCCGCCGCACACCTTCGAGCCGCGGCTGGTTGTAGCGCGCCAGCCGCTCGTCGGCTTGCTTGAGCGCGGCGACCAGCGGCTCGGCGCTGCCGGTGATCGCGGTCTGCTGCGTCGCGACGCGAATGCCGGAATCGATGTCGACCAGCAGGTTCTCATCGCGCGAGCGCGACAGCGACTGGATCAGCTCTTCGAGTTGCCCGCGCTGGACAGCGACTTCGGCCAGCCGCGCTTCCAGCAGCGCCACCCGTGCGGTGGTCTCGCGCATGCTGTCTTGTGCCTGCTTGGCAAGCATCAGCGCTTCGGTGGACTTGCCCTGGCTGTCCTGCTGGCGGCGCACCAGTTCCTGCTGCAGCGTGCCCAAGCGCTGTTGCGCCTGCCAGGCGACGGCCAGGCTCACCACGCCGAGCACGACCAGCAGCGCCACGACCCACGCGAACCAACGCGTCGGAACCCCTGCCGGTGGCGGCACGGCCACGCCGGCGCCGCCGGCGGGGGCGGCACGGTCTTCGGCAACGGCTTCGGTGGCAGCTTCGGTCACGATGTGATCGATTGTATGCAGGCCACCACCGCATCGAGTGTCGGCCGCGTCTCGCGCACGTCACCGAAGCCGCTGGCACGCGCACGTTCGGCAATGCGCGGGTGCGTCGCGAGTGCACGCGCCGCCGCCCAGTTGTGGCCGGCACGCGCCTGCACCAGGTGCTCGATGGCTTCGGAGCTGCTGAAGAACCACAGGTGGTCGGCGGGTCGTGCCATGGCGTCGCCGAGTAGGGCCTGCGCTGCGGCGTCGAAGCGCGGCGCGGCGCGGCGGTAGGCGGCGACGAAGCTCAGCTGCGCGCCGTGGCCACGCAGCGTGTCGGCGAGCCAGTCGCGCCCGCCGTCGCCGCGCACCACCAGCACCGCTGCACCCGACCAGTCGCGCGCGCTCAGGCGCGCCCACAGCGCCTCGGAATCGAACTGCGGTGCATCGCCGGCGGGCTCGATGATGGCAGGCGCCGGCACGCCAGCGCGCTGCAGCGCTTGCGTGGTGCCGGGGCCGGTCGACGCGGCCATGACCGCGTCGGGCCAGCCGCAGGCCGCAGGCCGATGCGCGAAGAACTGCTCGGCGGCATTCGGGCTCACGAACACCACCAGCCGTTGCTGCGGCAATTGGCTCCAGGCTTGCGCGAGCGGCGCCGTGTCGAGCGGCGCCACGATGTCGATCAAGGGCAGAGGGAGCGCATCGATGCCTCGCTCGCGCAAGTTCTGCACCCACTGCGCGGCCTGCGCGGCGGGGCGGGTGACGATGACGCGCATCCGGCCCGTTGCCCGCTCAGACGTAGCCGCCGGCGCCCTGATCGCGCAAGGCCGCCGCGGCGCGCTCACCCAGCGCGCGCGCCGCCGCGACGCTGGCCACGGCCCCACGCGCCGACGTGCGCAGCAGTGGCGCGTCGGTGCGCTCGGGGTGACCCAGCACCGCGGACAAGGCGAGCTGGTCGCCGTCCCACACCGCGAAGGCCGCCAGCGGCATGCTGCAGCTGCCGCCGAGCGAGCGCGACACCGCGCGCTCGGCATGCACCGCGAACGCAGTAGGCGCATCGGTCAAGGTGGCGAGTTGCGCGAGCAGCGCGACCGCATCCGCGCGCACCTCCAAGCCGAGCGCCCCCTGGCCTGCGCACGGCAGCATCTGGGCCGGCTCGAAGACGGCGCGGATGCGCGCGGCCAGGCCCAGGCGCTTGAGCCCCGCCGCGGCCAGCACGATGGCGTCGTACTGGCCTTCGTCGAGCTTGCGCAGGCGGGTGTCGAGGTTGCCGCGCAGCGGCTCGATCACCAGATCGGGGCGCAGCGCGCGCAGCTGCACCACGCGGCGCAGGCTCGACGTGCCCACCGTGGCGCCCTGCGGCAGCTCGTCGAGGCCGGCGAAGCGGCTGGAGACGAAGGCGTCGCGCGGGTCTTCGCGCTGCAGAACGGCCGCCAGCTCGAAGCCCGGCGGCAGGTCCATCGGGACGTCCTTCAGCGAATGCACCGCGAGGTTCGCGCGGCCCTCTTCCAGCGCCGCTTCGAGCTCCTTCACGAACAAGCCCTTGCCGCCGACCTTCGACAGCGCACGATCGAGAATCTGGTCGCCGCGCGTGGTCATGCCGAGCAGCTCGACCGCGGCGCCGAAACGCCGCGTCAGCAGCTCGCGCACATGCTCGGCCTGCCACATCGCGAGTCGGCTTTCGCGGGTGGCGATGATGATGCGTTCAGTCATCCGGTGATGCTAGCAGGCTCGCCTCTTGCTCGGCCCTTTGCATGCCCGTCGCGCGGCTGTAATCGCTGTCGCTGATACCATTCATTTCTCGTAACCAAGTTACAGCCCCAACCGGAACCTCGCCATGGCCCGAGTCAATGCCGCCCACGATGCCGCCGAGAAGAACCGCCCGCTGGTCGACGACATCCGATTGCTCGGCCGCATCCTTGGCCACGTGATCCGCGAGCAGGAGGGCAAAGACGCCTTCGAGCTGATCGAACGCGTGCGCCAGCTCTCGGTGGCCTACCGGTTGAAGAGCGACGCCCAGGCGGGCCGCGCGCTCGACCGCCTGCTGAAGAATTTGAGCGGCGACCAGACGGTCAGCGTGATTCGGGCCTTCAGCTACTTCTCGCACCTCGCGAACATCGCCGAAGACCGCCACCACGTGCGCCGGCGCGACCACCACGAGCGGCAGGGCCACCTGCAGGAAGGCTCGCTCGCGCTGACGCTCGCGCGCCTGGCCGAGGCCGGCATTCACGGCGCCGCGGTGGCCAAGACCCTGCAGCACGCCTACATCTCGCCGGTGCTGACGGCGCACCCGACCGAGGTGCAGCGCAAGAGCATTCTCGATGCCGAACGCGCGATCGCCGAGCTGCTGGAACGGCGCGAGGCCCTGCACACCGATCGCGAACGCGCCGAAGACGAAGCGCTGATGCGCGCCCGCGTCACCCAGCTGTGGCAAACGCGCATGCTGCGCACCGCACGGCTCACCGTGTCCGACGAGATCGAGAACGCGCTGAGCTACTACCACTCGACCTTCCTGCGCCAGATTCCGCGCATGTACCGCGAGCTCGAGAGCGCCCTGCCCGGCCACCCCATCGCGTCGTTCTTCCGCATGGGCAACTGGATCGGCGGCGACCGCGACGGCAATCCCTTCGTCACCGCCGACACCCTGCAAATGGCCCTGGCACGGCAGAGCGAAACCGTGCTGCGTTTCTACCTGACCGAGGTGCACGAACTCGGCGCCGAGCTGTCGGTGTCGGCACTGCTCGCGCCGGTAACACCGGACATGCGCGCGCTGTCCGATGCGTCGCCCGACCGCAACCCGCACCGCGAGGACGAGCCCTACCGCCGCGCGTTGATCGGCGTCTACGCACGGCTCGCGGCCACGCTGCACACGCTGACCGGCACCGAAGCGCTGCGCCACGCGGTGGCGCCGCAGAACGCGTACGGCTCGGCGGCTGAATTCCTCGCCGACCTGCGCGTCATCGAGGCGTCGCTGCTGTCGCACCACTCGAATGCGCTGATCGCGCCGCGCCTGCACCCGCTGATGCGCGCGGTGCAGGTGTTCGGCTTCCACCTCGCCACCGTCGATCTGCGGCAAAGCTCGGACAAGCACGAAGCGGTGGTCGCCGAGCTGCTGCGCGTGGCGAAGATCGAAACCGACTACAGCATCCTGGCCGAAGCCAAGCGCCGCGAGCTGCTGCTGCACCTGTTGAACGACGCGCGGCCGCTGCGCGTGCGCGGCGCCGCCTACAGCGAACACGCGGCGAGCGAACTGGCGATCTTCGAAACCGCCGGCACGATGCTGCAGCGTTACGGCCGCGATGCACTGCGCCACTACATCATCTCGCACACCGAAGACGTGAGCGACCTGCTCGAAGCGCTGCTGTTGCTCAAGGAGACCGGCTTGATGCGCGGCACGCTCGACGACGTGCCCGAGTCGGACCTGATCGTCGTGCCGCTGTTCGAGACCATCGGCGACCTGCGCCAGGCCGCGACCATCATGCGCGACTTCTACGCGCTGCCCGGCATCGCCGGCATGATTCAGCGCTCGGGCGCCGAGCAGGACATCATGCTCGGCTACAGCGACAGCAACAAGGACGGCGGCACCTTCACCAGCAACTGGGAGCTGTACCGCGCCGAGATCGCGCTGGTCGAGCTGTTCGCCGAACTCGGCAGCGCGCATGGCATCAAGCTGCGCCTGTTCCACGGCCGCGGCGGCACCGTGGGCCGCGGCGGCGGCCCGAGCTACCAGGCCATCCTGGCCCAGCCCCCGGGCACGGTGAACGGGCAGATCCGGCTGACCGAGCAAGGCGAAGTCATCGCCTCCAAGTACTCGCACCCCGAGATCGGGCGGCGCAACCTCGAAACCCTGGTTGCGGCCACGCTCGAAGCCACCTTGCTGCACCCGACCAAGAGCGCGCCGAAGAGTTTTCTCGACGCCGCCGCCGAGATCAGCGACGCGAGCCACGCCGCCTACCGCAAGCTCGTCTACGAAACCCCCGGCTTCACCGACTACTTCTTCAGCGCCACGCCGATCCGCGAGATCGCCGAACTGAACATCGGCTCGCGGCCGGCATCGCGCAAGGCCACGCGCGCGATCGAGGACTTGCGCGCGATTCCGTGGGGCTTCAGCTGGGGCCAGTGCCGCGTCGCGCTGCCCGGCTGGTGCGGCTTCGGCTCGGCGATCGAGAGCTACCTCGGCAGCGAACCCGCGGCACACAAGGAGCGGCTGGCGCTGCTGCGCCGCATGCACAAGCAGTGGCCGTTCTTCCGCACGCTGATGTCCAATCTCGACATGGTGATCGCCAAGAGCGACCTCGCAATTGCGGCGCGCTATGTCGAGTTGGTGGAAGACAAGCGCCTGGGCAAGAAGATCTTCGCGTTGATCAAGGCCGAATGGCAACGCACCAACGACGCGCTGTCGTTGATCACCGGCGAAGCGCGCCGGCTCGCGTCGAACCCCTCACTCGCCCGCTCGATCGAGCACCGTTTCCCCTACCTCGACCCGCTGAACCACCTGCAGGTCGAACTGATGCGGCGCTATCGGCAGCGCCGCGAAGGCGACCCCGGCATCGAGCGCATGCAGCGCGGCATTCACATCTCGATCAACGGGGTGGCGGCGGGGCTGCGAAATACGGGGTGAGGTCCATACCGCCGCAAGGCGACGGAGTCGTTGCGGCCGGCCGACGCGATGCCAGACGGGCGCAGTGCCCATTCGTCGCCAAGATGCTTGCGTCATGTGGCAGACCCCTGACGCGGCCAGGCGGCAGCTCGAAGGACTGTCCGTCGCCCGTGGACGGGAGGGCGCTCCTCCGCGCCTGCTGAAGGTCGGCTACATGGTGAGGGGTCAAGTGCTGGGTTGCGGCCACTTGCAGTCGACTACGAGCGACCGCTATCCGGCTGCCAACCGTGCATCGCAATCATCGCACCCAGCCACGTGCCATCTACGCGGACAAGTGCTCGAGGTCCAACTGATCAGACTGCAAGTACTCAGCGACGATCATGGTCGCATGGTCCTGGACTATGGGATGCGGATTCTTAAATCGCGCCGAGTTCGTCAGCAGCGCCATCCACTTCTCAGCCCACACCAGCCAGGGCTTACCGTCGAACTCTGCGACGGCGTCTTGTTCTCTGATGAAATAGAAGGTGAGATCGACCTCTGGTGCGTCCCAATGAGGCTCGGCCATCACGCGCACCTCAGCCAGAGCTCGCAAAGCGTTTCCCTCGGGAGACTGCTTGTCGTGCTTCTCCCTTAGACGCTTCGCGAGCGGCGCCACGTACTCGTTGAAATCGTCCGGAAACGCGAATCGAGATGCCTTCCGGCTAAGTGCCAACGCGAACGCGCGCCCTTCGATGTCGTTCGAGACGCCCGCGATCCGCTCCCATCTCACCATGACCGTCTTATCCACGGTCATCGACCGATCGAGATCTGCAACGAGGCGTCGCGCCGACACGCCGGGCAACGCGGCGTACCGCGGCATATAGCCCTTCGCAACCAGCGAGTACTGCGCCTCGTCCACCTCAACCAGCGGGCACATCGTCACAGAAGGTCGATCCTCAGGACTCCGGACGATGTCGCACGTCTGACTAACCAAAACGAGTCCGAGAACGGATTCCTCGACCCAGTGTTCCTCGCCGTCGATCAATGCTCGCTGGACAAACGGTCGGTCTCCGACGAAGCAGTCACCCTGGCGGCACTCACGAAGGACGTCGTCGCAGGCTGCTGCCTCAATCGGATCGACCGTTCCTTCAGGCACGCGTGGCCCTTACAACCTTTGCTCGTCTGCGAGGACCTGACTTGACATCGAACGACTCGTCTTCCGTCGCGACCAACTGCGCCGGCTTAGGCGGAAGTCGATCTGCCGAGACCACGATTTGCGAACGGACAGGAGAACCCGATTGCGGAACTCCCACCAGTCGCGCAACCTCGTCGTAATTGCGCTCCCGAAGAAGATCAAAGATCGAGCGCCCACCGGGCTCCGCGGAGCCAAAGAGCATATGGCGATTGGGCTGGACCGAGCCGTGATGAAGGGCGCGAAGACTAGCCAAGACTCGATACAGATGAACCTCATGCTCGGCCGTCATCGGCTTGCCGCTGGCCCAGTGATGCACAGCCCGACGGGAAACGCCAAAGAGCGACGCCACTTGATCCCACGTGAGACCCGATAGCCTACGCAGTTCGCTTACGCCGGCAGCATGTTCAACCTCTTCCTTTCGAGCCTGTCCCGCATCCGTCCGTTCAGCTCGCAGAGGCACCACCAGCGCCGCATCGTTAAGGACAGTATTAGCAGACGTGGTCCCGGTTGCCGCGACGATGAATGAACAGCACGCCCACAAGCGCGCCGGCTTACCAATGCCTCCATTCGAACTTGTCGTCTTGTCGATGTGATTCATTGTTGACCTCCGTATCGCCGTAAGAATTCGTCGGTCACTGCCCATCGAAAGAAGCCATAGCTGCGCTGAGCAAACGCTTTTGCTCGGGCCGCAGTTGCTTGCGCGTCAAAATTTCCAGCCTTGTCGTCAAACACATCGAAATCAAGCAAGAACCAGTCTTTGCCGAAAGGGGCTTCCAGGCCTTCAACCAATGCATCGGCAGGCACCACGCCACAGCGAACAGCAATTTGGCAGGCTTCCTCCTTCACGGCAACGAGCGTCTCGCACTGCATGTGCCCCACGTGAGCAGACATGTCCGTCACCAGCATTCCGGCGATCTCAGGCCGCACCAATGTCGCAATCTCAGCTCGCTCCGTGAACACGATTCGATTGACGTACCGTACGCCCAGGCGAAGCGTCATGGTTGGCTTCACCAAGACCTGCAGAGCCTCCAACAACATCTCGAACCGTTGAAAGAATTCTGTCCGACTCGTGTACCGCGCGACCTCAAGCGTCAGAAACTGTGATGTCAGCGTCACGCGCCATTGCCAGTCAACATTTGGGGCATCGGCAAACCTCCAGTGCGTCATGGCTCGCGTCTGGATTGGTACGCCAAGCTGTACCGGAACACCAAGTAAGAATGGACCGCTGAAGCCCTGTTCCCTACTCAGGAAGCCATAGGTGTGGCCGATAGCAGCTTGGAACTTCGCGGCCGTTTCCGGAGCCTCTACCGCCAACACCTCAGGGAACCGGAGTTGCGCGATTACCTTTGCTAGCGGCGCATTCGCCAACGGTATTTCTGTCGGCGCTGGGGCCGACAAGGGGTTCACATGGCTACTTGTCATTGGGCTCGTGCCAGCATGTCGTGGTCCCGGGTTGTGTGTGAAATGGGGTGTGAAGTGGGGTGTGAAGTGGAATCTGTTGATGTGAAGTATACTGTGAAGCGCGCGCCGGTTCAACCTGCAGAGCCATCGGGTGACCGTGGCCCCGCAGACAGGCGGCGCGCAAAGAAAAGGCCGCTGCGGACGGCAATCCGCAGCGGCCTGGACAGGTACCGAACTCCCGGGGAAGCCTGGCCGCCTGTGTTGGTGTCAACGGCGCGCAGACTACACAAAAGGTCGGCGCACTTCCAATAGAGGTTTTCTATGTGCCGGGGGATTGCCAACTTTGAAAGGATTTTCATGGCAACTCCGATGAAGCCCGGCCAGAACACCGGGCGCCAAGGCGGCATCTTCCAGGAAATCGGTCCGCGTGGCGGGCGCCAGCCCAACTACTCGACCGTGCCCGACCACAAGCCTTTGCCGCCCACCACGCGGCCGGGCCACGGCTGGGTTCCTGTGCAGAGAACTCCGGACAGCAAACGCTGATCCGGTGACGGCGGGGCGGCGTTGAGCCGTCCCGCCCCATCATCCTGCCGACATCGGGCTGCAGCACGGTGAGGTCGCGAAGCACGAGCGAGTGCTCGTCGATTGCCGCCGACCCGTCGAGTCGTGCCGGCGCGGCACCGGCCGCCTCAAAGTCCGCTTCGCGGGATCGAATCGAGATGATCGTAAGTCCGCAGTGGGTCGACTCGGGTCCGCCGGTTTGGCAGGTTAGGGTGACCAGATGCGGTCATGGCCAGCGAGACTGACGCCCAGCGAGCAGGCCGGCTTCTTGAGTGCGCTGCATGTCCACGACGAGGCATTGGGCAGGCATGCCTGAGCCGCCGATCCGGTGGTGGCGGCACCACTTGGTTCTTGACGCTGTTCGGCCAGGCGCGGGCTTCCACGCCGGCGCCAGTGTCTTAGCATTGGGCTCCAATGCACCGCAGGGTGTCGGCCTCGGAGAATGGGCGGGTGCCTTGTGCCTTCACGGTGGAGAAGCACCATGCCCACGTACCAATACCGTTGCGCGAAATGCGGCGAGATCTTCGCGCATGTTGAACATGTCGCCGAGCATGAAACTGTCCACTTGCGTTGCCCGAAGTGCGGCAGTGAAGCCGTTCAACACCTGCCGACCCAATTCTTCGCGAAGACTTCCAAGAAGAGCTAGGTCGTCCGGGCCACGGCGCCGGCTGCTGGCGCAGCTTCGAGACGGCTTCGGGCTGAGGTGAGGCTCTGGCGAACGTGAAGCGATCGACGAGATATTGACGATCCCGGCCACTCGGTGGCGTTGCAGCAGGCGCGCCGGGGCGCGGACCATTTGGTAGGTGCCAGTCACATTGACCGCGTAGATGCGCTGGAAGTCCGCAGCGTCGAGACCCTCCAACTCCTTCAGTGCTACGAACTTGGTAGTGCCGGCGTTGTTGGCCAGCACGTCCGCACGGCCGAACTGGGCCCCGACCTTTGTGGCAAGCCGCCGGCAGTTGGCATCAGACGACACATCGGCCTTGACAGTCAGCGCGTCGACGCCGCACGCGCTGCAATCGGCGGCAACGGCGTCGGCCGGTGCAGCTTCGCGAGAGAAGTTGATCACCACGTCCCACCCGTTTCGGGCATACAACCGCGCCGTGGCTGCACCGATGCCAGATGACGATCCGGTGACCACACAGACCTTGCGTTCGCCCATCATGACCCTCCCAAGCATTGCATCGGACGCGCCGTCGCGTCGACTCGGCGGCGACGACGACAGCCTGAGCTGCCACCGGGTCGCACTCGATCAGTCCGCGGGCGGCGGAGACTGCAGGCTCGCCGTCCCGGCCACGACAGCCGATGCAAGCTTCGCCACGCTTTGCCGCTGGTTGCGCGCTTGGCGGCGCAAGACCTCGAAGGCTCCGCCGGGCGTGAGGCCGTGTCGTTCCATGATGACGCCCACCGCCGCACCGATGCTTCGGTGGTGACGCAAGGCCTCCAGCAGCGACTGCTGCTCGTGCAGCAGATGCACGAGCTCGGTCGCGCGGGCGATCCAGGCGCGGATCGACGGCACGATGATGGCGACCTCGAGCGGCTTGAAGAAACACCCCATCGCGCCTGCTTCGATCGCGCGCTCGACCAGCGCCGTGTCATCGCGCGCTGACAGGACCACGAATGGCACGCGCGCCTGCGCGAGCCGCTGCGCGAGCGCCATGTCGTCGCGATGCGGGGGCGAAATGTCGAGCAAGGCGAAGTCCGGCAGCTGTGCCCGTGCGTCGTCCCAGGCAGCGCCTGATTCGCACGCGGGCAGCGCGTCGAATCCGGCCGCCTCGAGCACCGACGTGATCGAGCGAGCGACGACCGGGTCTTCTTCGAAAACCAGAACGCGCGGCCTCGTCATGAGCCGCGCCACACCGATTCCGAGTCGAAATCGGACTTCTTCATGATGACAACTCCCTGACGCGCCGCCAACGCTCGGCTCACGCGCTATCGGGCCGGCCCGGTTCGAACGCCGATGCTCATGCCCATGTGCCCGGGCTCGACGTGGTCGCGCCCGAACGATTACATGATAGGTCGATCCTGCTGCAGCGAGCGCCAAGCGGACTTGACGACCGTCAGCAAAACTTGCGAATCACTCGCACCGTTAGTGGGCATTGAGCACGCGGACCGTAACCGGCGAATGACAAGTGAGGCAATCGCATCGTTGTTCAAGCGATTCGTTGCACGAGCCACGGGCAGGATCACTCACGTAGTCTTCACGGCAACCCAAACCCCGTTGTCTGTCTGATTGTGGCTCGATGGCCGGTGCGAGTTCGCGTACGAACTCCCGAACCGGCGGATCGCCAGCCGCCCGATGGAGCGGGGTCATGTTTCGCGCACGCGCTTGCCGTCGGCCGATTGGCCGCCACCCCTGGGTCGCGCCCACGCCGCGTCGCACCCCATCCTTCGCTCCTTGCACGGCACCGACCCCTTCGGGCATCGGTGGCTGCGCGTTCGTCCTCATCCAGCCTCGCACAACAACTTCTCGCACAACAGGGATTCATCATCATGAACTTCATCAAGAACCTCAAAATCGGCGCTCGTCTGGGCCTGGGCTTCGGCCTCGTGCTGCTGCTCATGGGAGCCATGATCACGCTGGCGGTCACGCGCTTCGCTGCCATCGGTGAGGAAACCAGCAAAATCCTTGACAAGGACTGGGTCAATGCCGCCGCCGCCGCCACTCTCAACGCCACGACGCGCGCCAATGCGCAGCGAACGCTGGAGCTGTTCTTCACCACCGACCGGGAGCGGCTGGCCAATCTGCACCAGTTGATCGATGCCAACAAGCAGACCGTCGGCGAATCGATCGCCACGCTTGAGCGGCTGATCTATACCGACGAAGGCCGGGCCTTGCTCGGCAAGATCAAGGTCGAGCGCGCGGCCTATGTGACCTCGTTCAGCACGGTAGACAAGCTGCTGCAGGACGGCAAGCGCGATGACGCCGTCCGGTTGTTGACCGGCGAGACGCTGCCTGCGATCGATACCTTGCAAGAGCATGTGAAGGCGCTGGCCGCATACCAGCACAAGCTGGTGGACCAAAGCGGCGACAAGATCGGACACGAGATCACCTCGGCGCGGACCTTGTTGTTCGGCGTCGGCCTCGCGGTGCTGATGGTCGCAGCCGGCTTTGCGTGGTGGCTGACCCACTCGATCACGAGCCCCATCAACGCCGCGGTGAAGGTGGCCGAGACGGTGGCCGCCGGCGACCTGACCTCACGCATCGCGGCGACCCGCACCGATGAAACCGGCCGGCTGCTGCGCGCGCTGAAGGCGATGAACGAGAGCCTCGTCCAAGTTGTCGGCACGGTGCGCCGCAGCAGCGACAACATCGCCACCGGCTCCAGCCAGATCGCCGTCGGCAACCAGGATCTGTCGCAGCGCACCGAGGAGCAGGCTTCGAACCTGCAACAGACCGCCGCATCGATGGAACAGCTGACCAGCACGGTGAAGACCAACGCCGACACCGCGCGCTCCGCAGCGCAGCTCGCCACGTCGGCGAGCGAAGCCGCGGCTCGCGGCGGGGTGGTCGTGAGTCAGGTCGTCGGCACGATGGAGCAGATCACGACATCGAGTAAGAGGATCGGCGACATCATCGGTGTGATCGACGGGATCGCCTTCCAGACCAACATCCTGGCGCTCAACGCCGCGGTCGAGGCCGCGCGCGCCGGCGAGCAGGGCCGCGGCTTCGCGGTCGTCGCGAGCGAAGTGCGCAACCTCGCGCACCGCAGCGCCGCGGCGGCCAAGGAGATCAAGACGCTGATCAACGACAGCGTCGAGAAGGTCGAGATCGGCAGTCGGCAGGTCGGCGACGCCGGACGCACAATGGACGACATCGTGACGCAGGTGAAGCGCGTCAACGACCTGATTTCCGACATCAGTGCCGCCACGCTCGAGCAAAGCACCGGCATCGGCCAGGTCGGCGACGCAGTGATGCAGCTCGACCAGGTGACGCAGCAGAACGCCGCGCTGGTCGAGGAATCGGCCGCCGCGGCGGAGAGCCTGAAACAACAGGCCGAACAGTTGGTCAAGGCGGTAGCGGTGTTCCGGCTCGACGATTCACCGGCGCGAGAGCCGGTGGCGCCGGGGCGCAACGCGACGGAGCGGCTGGTCGCGGTAGCGGCCAGGGGACGCAGCGAGCCGAAAGGCAAGGGTGGGGACGACTGGGCGCAGTTTTGAGCCGTCGGTCATCTGACCCAGCTGTCTGCCGCTTCGTGCGTTCGCACACCAATCATTCGCCCCGCAAGCGTCATGAACGCGCGCATTTGATTCGAATGAATTCAGCGGTCGGCGCCGGCGTCAGGATCGCGCCCTGTCGTCACCATCGCCCCCTCCTCGTCTGTTTCTGCGAGGGTGAGGCGTCTTCGGCGCCCACACGCCCCACACCCCGAGGTCATGCTCACCACCAATGGGGTGGTGCGCGCGAGCGTGCGGCTTCACTGAAGCCGGGCAACAGGCTTTCGGAGCGATCGAACGACGGCTTTGAGGCCGGCCAACGCGGCTGTCGTATGTCTCCTCAGGGTCGACCACCGACATCTGTCGCTCGCAAGAGCAGCCCGCCGCATGCGCGATGAAGTACTGCCGGCGGAGTTCAACGTCCGAGCAGAACGACCGCGTGCTCCCCCTCACCGTTCCGAAATCCCTTCGGCACCGGCGCAGCCCAGTCGCAGAAGGTGCAGAGCAGCCGGGTTCACGCGTGTGCCACAGCGCCCGCAAGCCCTTGAATTTCCCTGCGGCGACAAAGGGTCTGCTATGGCGCCTTGCGGCCGCGAACGCCAACGCGCCCTACAACCCCGCCGCCACCAGCGCCTCGCGCACCGCCGTGGCCTGGCGGCGCGACACCACCAGCCATTCGTCGACGGGCGCCACGCGAACGGCCCAGCTCTCGCCGCCTTCTTCGTCGCTGCCGGCCATCACGCGGCGCTCCAGTGCGCGCACGGCATGGCGCGCGACGAGCGCGTTGCGGTGCACGCGAATGAAGCGCTCGCCGAGGCGCTGTTCGAGGTCGCTCAAGGCGTCGTCGAGCACGAAGGTGTGCTCTGCGGTGCGAAGCGTCACGTACTTCAGCTCGGCTTTCAGGTACAGCACCTCGGACACCGGCACGCGCACCACGCGGCCGCGGTCGCTCACCACCACCACGGGCTCGTCGTCGGCCGGGCTCGCGGCGGCGGCGGGTCGGATGGCGAGCCGTTGCGCCACGCGCTGCAGCGCGGCGTGCAGGCGTTCGCGGCGCACCGGCTTGGTCAGGTAGTCGACGGCATCGAGGTCGAAGGCCTTCAGCGCGTGCTCGGCGTGGGCGGTGACGAACACCACCGCCGGCGGGTTGGCGCGCTCGCGCAGCTGCGCCGCGAGTTGCGTGCCGTCGCGCCCGGGCATGCGGATGTCGAGCAGCAGCACGTCACACGCCTGCGATTCGAGCCACACCAGCGCCTGCGCCGCGTTGGCCGCTTCGCCGACCACGCGCGCCTTCGGCTCGGCGCATTCGTTGACCAGCCCGCGCAGGCGCACGCGGGCGAGTTCTTCATCATCCACCAGCAGTACGCGCAAGCTCACGCACTGTCTCCCGCGAGTCCGAGCGCCCGGCCGCCAAGGGCCGCGAAGGGGCCCCCTCGTGGCCCGGCCGGGCTCGATCCCCTTGGGGGATCGGCTGCGGTACTCCGCAGACGAGGGGTCGTCATTGTCACAGCGGCACCACGATCTGCACCCGGAACACGTTGCGGTCGAGCCGGGTCTCGAACTGCGCGGTCACGTCGTGCATCAGGCGCAGGCGCTCGCGCACGTTGCGCAACGCGATGCCGTTGCCGGGCTGCGATGGCACGTCGGGCACGCTGTTGGCGATCGAGATCACGGCGCGCCCCATCTTCACGCGCGTGCGCACGCGGATCACGCCGCCCTCGTCGGCCGGCTCGACGCCATGGCGCACCGCGTTCTCCACCAGCGGCTGCAGCAGCAGCGGGGGCACGCGCGCAGCGCCGGCATCGGGGTCGAGTTCCCAGCTCACCTGCAGGCGGCTGCCGAAGCGGATCTGTTCGATCGCGAGGTAGCGCTGCGCGAGCGCCACTTCCTCGGCCAGCGTGACCGACTCGCCGTTGTCGACCAGCGCCACGCGGAACAGCTCGGCCAGGTCTTCCAGCACGCCTTCGGCACGCGGCGGGTCGAGCCGCACCAGGCTGAGCGCGGTGTTCAGCGTGTTGAACAGGAAGTGCGGGCGGATGCGCGATTGCAGTTCGGCCAGCTGGGCGGTGGTGTCGGCCGGCAGCTTTGCTTTCGCGCGCAGCCTGAGCCACTGGAAGATGACGACCGCCATGCCGGCCCCGCCCAGCGCCGGAGCGAGCCAGCGCACTCCGTCGAAGACGTCGGCGCCGGAGAAGGTGCCGAGGACCCAGCCGAACAGCCCGCTGGCCGCACCCAAGGCGGCGGCGCTCAGCCATTGCGCCAGCGCGGGCAGCTTGCCCAAGGGGTGCTTGAACAGGCAGGCCATCAGCAGCCACATCAGCACGGCGGGCAGCGCCACGGCCGAACCGCCGGCCACCAAGCCCAGCCACGACGCCGCGCCGCTGGCGGCGAACAGCACGCCGACGGCCATCACCGCGTGAACGAACAGTACGGCGCGCAACACGACACCGACGTGGCAAACGTCGAACATCAGCAAGGGGCCGGCGGAGTCCGTCGTGACCGGCGGCAGCGCACCGAACAGCGTGCTGCCGAACGCGCTGCTGCGCAGTTCGCTGGGCCGCGTCGACTCCGGCCACAGGCTGGCCGGCCGGCTGGCGGTCGGCGCGAAGTTGTCGGTGGCGGGCGGCGTGGGGCGTGAGGTCATGCGTCGATAGAATCGCAGCGTCTGTCTCGCATTGTCTCCAACTCCAGCGCAATGGCCAGCAATGTTGCGCCCGCCCCCATGACGCCCACCCAATTCGACAAGAAATCGCAAGCCTGGTCCGCGTTGTTCTCCGAGCCGATGAGCGAACTGGTGAAGCGCTACACCGCCAGCGTGTCGTTCGACCAGCGCCTGTGGCGGGCCGACATCGCCGGGTCGCTCGCGCATGCCGAGATGCTGGCGGCGCAGGGCATCATCAGTGCCGACGATCATGCCGCGATCCAGCGCGGCATGGCGCAGGTCGCTCAGGAAATCGAGTCCGGCAGTTTCGTGTGGAAACTCGACCTCGAAGACGTGCACCTGAACATCGAGGCGCGCCTGACGCAGCTGGTCGGCGACGCCGGCAAGCGCCTGCACACCGGGCGCTCGCGCAACGACCAGGTCGCCACCGACATTCGCCTGTGGCTGCGCGACGAGATCGACGCCCTGGCCCCGCTGCTCGCGCAGATGCAGCTTGCGCTGCTCGACGCGGCCGACCCCAACGTCGAGACCATCCTGCCCGGCTTCACGCACATGCAGGTGGCTCAGCCGGTGAGCTTCGGGCACCACCTGCTGGCCTACGTGGAGATGTTCGCGCGCGACGCCGAGCGCCTGGCCGACGTGCGCGGCCGGGTGAACCGCCTGCCGCTGGGCGCCGCGGCATTGGCCGGCACCAGCTATCCGCTCGACCGCGAACGCGTCGCAAAGACATTGGGCTTCGACGGCGTGTGCCAGAACAGCCTCGACGCGGTCAGCGACCGCGATTTCGCGATCGAGTTCAGCGCGTTCGCATCGATCACGATGATGCATGTGTCGCGGCTGGCCGAAGAGATCGTGCTGTGGATGAACCAGAACTTCGGCTTCATCAACCTGGCCGACCGCTACTGCACCGGCTCGTCGATCATGCCGCAGAAGCGCAACCCCGACGTGGCCGAGCTGGCGCGCGGCAAGAGCGGCCGCGTGGTCGGCCACCTGATGGGGCTGTTGACGCTGATGAAGGGCCAGCCGCTCACCTACAACAAGGACAACCAGGAAGACAAGGAGCCGCTGTTCGACACCGTGGACACGCTGCGCGACACGCTGCGCATCATGGCCGAGATGGTGGGCGGCATCGTCGTCAAGCCGGAGGCGATGGAGCGCGCGGCCCTGAAGGGCTACGCGACCGCCACCGACCTGGCCGACTACCTGGCGAAGAAGGGCCTGCCCTTCCGCGACGCCCATGAGGTGGTCGCGCACGCGGTCAAGCTGGCGATCGCGCAAGGCGTCGACCTGAGCGAGTTGCCGCTGGCCACGCTGCAGGGCTTCCACGCAGCCATTGGCGACGACGTGTATGCCGTGCTGACGCTGCGCGGCTCGCTGAACGCGCGCAACGTGCTGGGCGGCACGGCGCCGGCGCAGGTGCGCGCGCAGCTGGCACGGCATCGCGCCCGGCTGCAGTGAGCGCCGTGTCGCGCTGACGCCAGGCCGCGGCGGCTTGCCGGCTGTCGCCGGCGCGCCACCCCGCAACCGAGTGGCACGCAGGGTCACCCAAATCCGCGAGAATGGATGCGTCGGGGCAACCCGCGTCCCGCGGGTCCCGGCATCGCGTCAGTGTGAGCCGAGGGTGCCGTGAGCAGCAGCGACTCCCGTTACAAATCAGGGTGGCGACGAGCGTGGCTCGCCAAGACTGCTTTTGTCGCGCTGATCGCGCTGCTGCTGTCGTCGCTCGCGGCCTGGGAGCTGCACAGCTCGAGCTTGCAGGCGCGCTACTTCTCGGGGCTGGCGAAGACACTGAGCTTTCGCGTCGAAGCCGGCCCCAGCCCGGCGATCCTCTTCCCGGCGGCGGGGCCGTTCGACGAGCGCCTGGGCTACACCCGGATTCCCGCCTACCTTGAGCGCCTGCGGGCCCGCGGCTACAGCGTCGCCGCGCAGGTGCGCCAGTCGCAGCCGCTGCTCGAGTACGGCCAGCGCGGCTACTTCCCGCCCTATGCCGAAAAGGTGCAGGCCGGCTTGCGGCTGCTCGATTGCCGCAGCACGCCGATGTTCCAGGCGCACTATCCGCAGCGCGTCTACCCTGGCCACGACGCGATCCCACCGCTCGTGATCGAAACGCTGGCGTTCATCGAGAACCGCGAACTGCTCGCCGCCGGCGACCCCAGGCACAACCCGGCGCTGGAGCCGCCGCGACTGGCCAAGGCCGTGGTCGACCGGGCGCTCGCCGCCGTCGACCCGGGCTATCCCGCCGCGGGTGGCAGCACGCTGGCCACGCAGATCGAGAAGTACCGCCATTCGCCGGCCGGGCGCACCGCGTCGATGCGCGACAAGTACCGCCAGATGTACTCGGCCTCGGCGCGTGCCTACCTCGACGGCGAAGAAACGGTGCAGTCGCGCAAGCGCATCATTGCCGAGTACCTCAACACGCTGCCGCTCGGCGCGTTTCCGGGCTACGGCGAGGTCAACGGAATCGGCGACGGCTTGTGGGCCTGGTACGGCGCCGACTTCGACGCAGCCAACCGCGTTTTGCGCCGCACCCGCGTCGACGCCGACACGCTGCGCGCCCAGGCGCGCGCCTATCGGCAGGTGCTGAGCCTGCTGATCGCGCAACGCCGGCCGTCGTTCTATTTCGGCAGCGGCCAGGAGCAGCTGACCCGGCTCACCGACAGCTACCTGCGCGTGCTCGCCGACGCGGCGGTCATCGGCCCGGCCTTGCGCGATGCGGCCCTGCAGGTTCGCCCGGCCTTGCGTGACGACATCAGCGGCAGGCCCGGTGACGACTTCAGCACGCGCAAGGCAACGAGCCTGGTCCGCGTGGAGCTCGCGTCGCTGCTCGACACCCCACGCCTGTACGACCTCGACCGGCTCGACCTGACGGTCGCGAGCAGCATCGACGGCCCGCTGCAGGCCGCCGTCACCGACATGCTGCGCCAGCTGCGCGTGCCGGCGAACGCGCGCGCCGCCGGCATGATCGGGCCGCACCTGCTCGAGCGCGGCGACCCGGCCAAGCTGTTCTACAGCTTCACGCTCTACGAGCGCGGCGCCGACGGCAACCGGCTGCGCGTACAGACCGACAACCTCGACCAGCCCTTCGACATCAACGCCGGCACCAAGCTCGAACTCGGGTCGACGGCCAAGCTGCGAACGCTGGTCACCTACCTCGAGATCGTCACGGCGCTGCACGAGCGCCATGCCGGCCTCGACCAGGCCGAACTGCGCAAGATCAAGGTCGACCGCCACGACCACCTGAGCCGTTGGGCGCTGGACTACTTGGGCAGCGGCGCCGACAAGCGCCTCCCGGCGATGCTTGCCGCAGCGATGGAGCGCCGCTATTCGGCCAGCCCGAATGAAACCTTCTTCACCGGCGGCGGCGCCCACACCTTCGAGAACTTCGAACCCGCGGACAACCAGCGCAGCCCGACCGTGCGCGAAGCACTGCAGGACTCGATCAACCTCGCCTTCATCCGCCTGATGCGCGACGTGGTCTACCACGTGATGTACGGCGGCTCGGATTCGGCCGGGCCCATCCTTGCCGACACGACTCACCCGAAGCGCACGGCGCTGCTGGCGCGCTTCGCCAACCGCGAAGGCAGCTACTTCGTGCGCCAGTTCTACCGCAAGTACCGCGGCAAGAGCCCGGCCGAAATGCTGGAGTTGCTGGTCAACAGCGGCCGCCACACGCCCGACGGCCTGGCCGCGATCTACGGCACGATCGAGCCCGACGCCGGCCCGGCAGCATTCGGCGAGTTTCTGCTCGAGCACTTGGCCGTCAAGTCGGCCGCAGCGAGCGCGCTCTACGAACGCCACGGTTGGGGTCGCCGTTCGCTGGCCGACCGCGGCTATGTGGCTCATCTGCACCCACTGGAACTGTGGGTGGCGGCGCATCTGCGCCAGCACCCGGACGCCACGCTGTCGCAACTGCTCGCGGCGAGCACGGCACAACGCCAGGAGGTCTACGCTTGGCTGCTCCAGTCGCGCTCGCGCGCCGCGCAGGACACCCGCATCGCAACCCTGCTCGAAGCCGACGCCTTCGCGACGATCCACCGCGCCTGGCAGCGCCTTGGCTATCCGTTCGAGTACCTGGTTCCGTCGTATGCCACGGCGATCGGCAGTTCCGGCGACCGGCCGGCAGCGCTGGCCGAGCTGATGGGCATCATCCTCAACGACGGACTGCGAGCACCGACGACGCGCATCGAGGCGCTGCGCTTCGCCGCCGGCACGCCCTACGAGACGCTGCTGCGGCGCAGCCCGGCGCCGGCCGAACGGGTTCTCGAGCCCGAGATTGCCGCCACGCTCAAGCGCGCGCTGTTGCAGGTGGTCGAGAAGGGGACGGCGCGCCGCGTCAACGCCGCGTTCGACCGGCCGCGCGCCGGCCACATCGCGATCGGCGGCAAGACCGGCACCGGCGACAACCGCTCGACGACCGTCGGCGCTCAGGGCCAGGTGATCGACTCACGCGTGCTCAGCCGCACCGCGACCTTCGTCTTCTTCATCGGCGATCGCCACTTCGGCGCCGTGACCGCCTACGTGCCGGGCGCCGCTGCCGACAACTACCGCTTCACGAGCGCGCTGCCGGTGCAGATCCTGAAGACGCTGGCGCCGGTGCTGCGGCCGATCGCCGGCCTGCGCGCGCCGGGCGACGACGCGACGCCGTGCGGCCGGGGCGACGACGAGGCGACGGCCGCGCCGCGTACACATGCTCCTGCCGCCCTGCCGGCGCTGCCGCCGTTCCGCTATCCGCAGCCGCAGCCGCAGCCGCAGCCGCGCGCGCCCTTGTTCGAGTCCGAGTTCGACGACAACATCGAGTGGGTCAGCCTGGAGCCGGGCCGGCCGCCGCTCGCGCGCGAGGCCGACGGCGAGATCCGCTGACGGCTGGCGCATCCGAGCCGCGATGCGCTGCGTATGCACTGGCAGAAACGGCCACTCATGCGCATCGTCAAACACGCCCTGCTCTGGTTCGCACTGCCGATGGCGGTGTTGGCGCTGCTCGCGGGCATCGCGCCGGCGGCGAGCCTGAACGCGCTGGCCGCCCTCGACACGCGCAGCGTGGCCGAGGGCGTGCGTTACGGCGCGCTGCCGCGCCAGCAACTCGACATCTACCGCCCGCGCGGTGCCGCACCGGCCGGCGGTTGGCCGCTGGTGGTGTTCTTCTACGGTGGCTCGTGGAACCGCGGCGAACGTGCCGACTACCGCTTCGTCGGCGAGGCCCTCGCGTCGCGCGGCATGCTCACGCTGGTGGCCGACTACCGGCTCTACCCCGAGGTGCGCTACCCCGAGTTCCTGCGCGATTGCGCGCAAGCCCTCGCCTTCGGCCTCGCGCAAGCCGCGCCGCTCGGCGCCAACCCGAAGCGGGTCTTCGTGATGGGGCACAGCGCCGGCGCCTACAACGCGGCAATGCTGGCGCTCGACGACCGCTGGCTGCGCGCCACCGGGCATTCACCCGGCGAACTGGCGGGCTGGGTCGGTTTGGCCGGGCCGTATGACTTCCTGCCGATAAGGAACCCCGAAGTGCGCCCGGTGTTCTTTCATCCGAACGTGCCGTTCGGCACCCAGGTGCTGGACCACGCCGGCCGCGACTCGCCGCGCGCCTTCTTGGGCGCCGCGCTGAACGACGATCTGGTCAACCCGCAACGCAACAGCGGCGGCCTGGCCGCGCGGCTGCGCGAGGCCGGCGCGCCGGTCACGCTGAAGCTGTACGAGCACGTCAATCACATGACGCTGGCGGCCGCGTTCGCGCCGCCCTTGCGCTGGCTGGCGCCGGTGCTCGACGACGTCACGGCGTTCGTCGAGGCCGCGCCCTGACAGCGTTCAACGGCGCTCTTGATTAGCGACGAAGTTCAGCTTGAGCTTGTCGCCGAGCCGTCAGCGCAAGGTAGAGAGAGGGTCATCCCGGCGTACGCCGGGATCCACTGATTGAAGGCCCGCGAGCGTCGACCGAGCACGCGCACCCCGAACGAGTGGATACCGGCATTCGCCGGTATGACGGCCGTGTTGGCATGCCGCACGACGTGACCTCGGTGGCTGAAGAATGTCGCTAGTCAAGACGGCGCTTGAACGGCGCCTGGTAGAGCCAGACGCGGCGCCCGTCGGGGCACTGGTGCACCTGCTGCGCCGACAGCGTGGGCACGTCGAATTCCAGGCTCGCGAGCCACGCGCCGGGCCGCAGCTCGCGCTCGGCCTTGGCGGCGGCGCGCGGCATGCTTTCGGGGCGCTGGAACAGGTAGACCATCGCGTAGCCCGACCAGTCAGCGTGCCAGATGTCGGCGCGGCGCACGGTCGCAAAGCGCACCCGCCACGCACACGCCAGGCGCAAGGGCCAGCTCCATTCCAGCCCGACGAGTGGCGAGCGCGGATACTCGGCGCGCAGTTCGCGCAGGCCGTCGCCCAGCCCGCAACCGGCATCGACGACATGTGAACCGTCCGGCAACGGCGCCAGCCGCGCCAGCCCACGCAGCGCACCCGCCGGCGTCGGGAACAAGGGCGCATCGCGCCAGGCGTGCAGCGGGTACAGCAACAACAGCAGCGCGAGCGGCAACAGCCAGGCCCAGGCCGGCATGGCGCTCGCGAGCCCCGACGCGGCCAGCGACAGCGGAAAGCCGCAGGCGATGAACATGCGGCGCCAGCGCGTCGTGCCACACGCCGCGACTGCCACACCGAGCGTGGACACCAGCAGCGCCGCCGGCATCAGTGGCGCTTGCTGCCAAAGCAAGCCGATGAACACGGCCCACGACCCGCCCCAGGCCAACAGGGCCGGCAGCGGCCACGGCAGGGGCAACGGGAACGGTGCGAGCGCGGTGCGAGTCATGGTTTAGAAATGGAATGCAAGGCGGATGCCACCCCAATGCCTGCCGTTCAACGTGATCGGCGCCGCGACTTCCTTCATCACCACGAACTGGCCACCGCCCATGTCGCGGCGGTAGGTCTGCAGCAAGAAGGGCCGCTGGTTGCGCGCCGATGCGAGCCCGGTGCGGTCGTTGAAGATGCGGCGGTAGCGGCTGTTGGCGGTGTCCCACACCACGTCGCCGCGCTGCACATGGCAATACTTCTTGTTGTGCGTGGCGACATAGCCGTTGCGGTCGACCGCGATGCAGTAGACGACCTTCGAGTCCAGCGCCAACATGCGTTCCTGCACTTGCGGGAACAGGCGGTCCGCCAGCTCGACGAAACGCGTGGTGTGCTGCTGCGGATTGGTACGTGGAATCGGGCGGTACTGTTCGTCGAACAGATCGGCGACGCTGACGGTCGAGGTGCGCAGCGAGTCCTCGAGCAGCTTCATCACCTGCGCCGCCGCCTCCTGCGCGGCGGCGATGAACGGCGTGTCCTCGGTCTCGATGCCGCATTGCGCCACCAGCTCGATCAGGTGTTCCGACACCCTCAGGAACGACTCGCTGCGCGTCATCACGGCGTCGAGCGCGCGGCCGGTCTGGTGAATCTCGCCTTCGACGGCGCGCATCTGCGTGTTCAGGCCGCTGCAGATGCCGCGGCTCTGCTCGGCGGCGCTGGCAATGCTCGTCACGCCGCTTTGCACGTCGGCCAGCGCGCGGTGAAAGCCGCCCTGCCGGGCCTGCTGGTCGTCGTTCACGCGGATCTCGCGTGACAGCGACTCGATGCGTGTGTCCAGCTCGCCCACCGTGCTCATGATTTCCTTGGACGAGGACTCGACCTTGGCGGCCAGGTCCTTCACCGCGTCGGCCACCACGCCGAAGCCGCGGCCGGCGTCACCGGCGCGCTTGGCCTCGACCGAGGCGTTGAACGCCACCAGCCGCGTCTGCAGCGCGATCTGCGTGATCGCGCCGGCGGCCTGCGACACCTGGCGCAGCGTGGAGACGATGGCGCCGACTTCGCTGCCCACGTCTTCGACTGCCTTGCGCGCCCGCTCGACCGCCGCGAGGCTGCCGTTCGACACCTCGCCGATGGCGTCTTGCGCGCGGGTGATTTCCTGCACCTGGCCAGCCAGCGCCGCCAGCGTCTGCGCCTGCTGCGCCGACATCTTGTGGGTGTCTTCCATCAGGCCGCGAACTTCGGCGGCTTCGCGCCCCATGCTCGATGCCTGCTTGCCGATCGAATCGATGGCGGCGTGCAGGTCCACTGCGGGAGGCGCCGGCTCCGCCGCCACCGGGGCGACGTCACGGGCGGATGGGGTTCTATTGAAAACGCTGAACATAGTGCCGATCCTCCAAACTGGCCCCATTCGCCGAACGCACCGCATCGGGCAGCGTCCAGCCATGAGGAAACACGTCGCGCCGGGAATGGGCGCTCAGTACTCGCGCAACTTGACACGCAGCCGAGCAATCGACTGGCTGTGCAGCTGACAGATACGCGACTCCGTGACCTTGAGCACGGCCGCGATTTCCTTCAGGTTCATATCGTGTTCGTAGTACATGCTCATCACGTACTGCTCGCGTTCGGGCAGGCCTTTGATCGCATCGACCAGCGCCTCGCGCATGCGCTGGTCCTGCAACTGGGCCAGCGGGTTGAAGCCCGAATCGGCCACGTGGCGATCCAGGTAGTCGTTGTCGCCTTCGTCGCCCGACATGTCTTCCAGGTACACGAGCTGCGTGCCGCGCACCTTGCCCAGCAGTTCCTGGTATTCGGTGAGCGTGATGCCCATTTCGCGCGCGATCTCGCTTTCGGCGGGCGCGCGGCCGAGCTTCTGCTCCAGCTTGTGCACCGCGGACTCGATGCTGCGCTGCTGCTTGCGCGTGCCGCGCGACAGGTAGTCGTTGCCGCGCAGCTCGTCGAGCATCGCACCGCGAATGCGCTGCGTCGCAAAGGTTTCGAACTGCACGCCCTGCGCGGCGTCGAAGCGCGACAGCGCATCGGTCAGGCCGATCATGCCGACCTGGATCAGGTCGTCGATCTCGACGTTGGCCGGCAGCTTGGCGATCATCTGGTGCGCCAGACGCCGCACCAACGAGCTGTACTGCTTGAGCATCGAGGTGACGTCGAGTTGGCCTTTGGCGGTGTACATGGCGGATCTCGGTTTTAGTTCGCGTGCGAGTGGTGGTCGTCTGACCATGCCGCCGGGATTGCGTGCATGCCCGGCGCGGGGTCCAGCGTGTCGGCAGCCCAGCGACGCAAGCCCACGGTCGGCGCCTCGCGGGCGTCGGTGGCGGGGTCGAGCTGCACCCAGTCGCGCAGCACCGCACCCAGAAAATCGTCGGCGCAGGTGGCCAGCTGCATCGCGATGCGCTCGGCGCGCGGCGAGGTCGGTGCCGCGCCGAGCAGCAGGTCGAACACCACCAGGCCAGCGCGTTGCGTGAGCAGCTTCATCGCCGCATAGGCATGCGTCACGCTTGCCGGCCGATCGTCGGCCAGCAGCAGCGGGCGTGCTTCGCTGCGCGCGAACAGGCGGCACAGGTCGGAGGCCGGTGCGTGCACCAGCACCACGTCGGCATGCGGTGCCGCATCGGACGCGGCTTGCAGGAATGCGGCGGTCGAGCCATGGGTGTCGACGAAGCGCAGCGGCAGAGCGCGTGCAGCGAGGTAGGACACCTGCGTCGACAGCATCTCGATGCATTCCGCCAGCTCCATCATCGCCATCTCGGAATGTGCCGGCGCGCGTTCGGCGGCGTCGACCACCAGCGTGTGCAGGCCGCGCTCGCCGAAGGCGGCGCACAGGCGCTCGAGCATCACGCCGCCGAAGGCCATGTGCGGGTTCGACACCACCGGCACGAAGCGCACGCGGGCATGGCCGAACAGGCGGCGCAGGCCGTCGGCCTGGTCCAGCGGCGCGGGGCGGGAAGACGGTCCGGTCATGGGTCGGGTGGCTCGCTGGGGTGGGCTCAGACGTGCAGCGCGTTCGCTGCGGCACGCACCTGCGGCGCGGCGAAGATCAGGTTCATGTCGCTCGCGTCGATGCGGTAGGCATTGCCCGCGGTCGGGCGCAGCGCGCGGTGCACCAGCGCCTGTGACGACAGGCGATGCCAGTCTTCGGGCACGCGCTGGCCGTTGGCCACGCCGAGCACGGTGAGCTTGTGGCGGATCAGCGCGTCGAGCGCCGGCGCGAGCTTCACCGCCTCGTCCATCTTGGACAGGATCACGCCCTTGGCGAGGTTGGCGCGGTAGGACACCAGCACGTCCTCGATCGTCTCGCCTTGCGCCGCGGCGTTGACCACCAGCAGTTTCTGGATCGAGCGATGGCCCAGCATGTCGAGCAGGTCACGGGTGCGGCTGTCGCGCTGCGCCATGCCGGCGGTGTCGATCAGCACCATCTTCTTGGCGGCCAGCAGGTCGAGCAGGTCTTCCAGCGAGGCGCGGTCGTGTGCGGTGTGCACCGGCACGCCGAGGATGCGCCCGTAGGTGCGCAGTTGCTCGTGCGCGCCGACGCGGTAGGCGTCGAGCGTGACGAGGCCGAGGTTGGCCGCGCCGTACTTTGTGGCGAAGGCCGCGGCCAGCTTGGCGGTGCTGGTGGTCTTGCCCACGCCGGTGGAGCCGATCAGCGCGTAGACGCCGCCCTGGTCTTCCAGCGCCGCGCCGGACTCGCCGCTCAGCAGGTTGCGCTCGAGCACGCTCGCGGCCCAGGCCGTTTCGTCGACCGTGCTGGGGCTCAGGCTCTCGGCCAGCTTGCGGATCAGTGCCGGCGAGAAGCCGCAGTCGAGCAGCCGTTGCGTCAGGCGCGCCTGCGCCGGCTGGCGCTGCAGTTTCTCCATGAACGCGAGCGCACCGAAGCGCTCTTCGATCAGGCCCTTCATCGAGCGCAGCTCGTTCATCATGTCTTGCTGATCGCGGCGCGAGCGGGCGTTCTCGGTCGCGGTGTCGGCCAGCGAAGGCATCGGGGCTTCGGCGGCAGCGGCGCGCACTTCTTCGTGCAACACCGGCGGCACGTGGCGCGCCGGGGTGGCGGCGGGCGCGTTCATGCGCGCCGCCAGGCGTGACTGCAACGGGGCCGGCTCCGGTTCGGCAGCGCGCGGCTCGACGGCAGGCGCGCTCGCGGCAGCCTCGGCCTTCATGGCCTCTTGGCGGCGCTTCAACATGCGCTCGCGCACATAGTCCTGGAACGACAGCGTGCTCATCGCCAGCTGTTCGACGTCGTCGGCCACATCGGTGGCGGCCGGCTTGTGCAGCGGGGTGCGTGTCGTCGTTTTCGGCGCAGGCAGCGCGGGGGCGCTGCTTGCCGCCATGCGCTCGATCTGCTGCATGCCTTCGGGCGCCATCGCCAGCACCTCGACGCCGTCGGCGCAGGGCTTGGTCGAGAGCACGACGGCGTCGTCTCCGAGCGACTGCCGCACCTGCGTGAGGGCCTCGCGTGCCGTGCGCGCGGTGAATCGTCTGACGTTCATGCCGTTCTCCCAATGATGGAGCCAATGCGTATCGAATGAGTCTCAGGAATCTCGCTGTGCCCGAGCACGCGCAGCCGTGGCGCCGAGCGCTTGAGCAGTCGCGCCATCGGCGCGCGGATCATGTCGGGCACCAGCAGGCAAGCCGGCTGCCCCAGGTCTTCCTGGCGTTTGGCCGACTCGGCGGCGCTGCGCGTCAGCGTCTCGGCCACGCCGGGGTCAAGTGCGGCGCCGTGCGGCGACGTGAGCGCTTGCGCGACCAGGCGTTCGAGATCGGGTTCGAGCGCGATGACATCGAGCTCGCGCGTCGCGCCGTAGATCTGCTGCACGATCGACGGCGCCAGATGGATGCGGATGCGGCGTGCCAGCTCGGCGGGGTCGGTGACGGTGGCGGCGTGTTCGGCCAGGCTCTCGACGATGGAGCGCATGTCGCGGATGTGCACACCCTCTTCCAGCAGCAGCTGGAGGACTTTTTGCAGAGCAGCGATGCCAACCATCTTGGGAACCACGTCCTCGATCAGTTTCGGGGCCAGCTTCGTCACATGCTCGACGAGCTGCTGGGTCTCCACACGGCCGAGCAACTTGGCCGCATGAAGCTGCATCAAGTGTGAAAGATGGGTCGCCACGACAGTCGAGCAATCAACAACCGTAAATCCAGCCATTTGGGCTGATTCGCGCTGGCGCTCCTCGATCCAGACGGCCGGCAGCCCGAACGCCGGGTCGCGCGTGGCGGTGCCGATCAGATTCGTGCTTGCGCCGCCCGGGTTGATGGCCAGCCACATGCCGGGAAAGGCCTCGCCCTCGCCGACCACCGCGCCGCGCAGCGTCAGCCGGTACATGCTGGGCTTGAGTTCGAGGTTGTCGCGGATGTGCACCGGCGGCGGCAGGAAACCGACGTCTTGCGCGAACTTCTTGCGCACGCCCTTGATGCGGCCGAGCAGGTCGCCTTCGCGCGCCTTGTCCACCAACGTGATCAGGCGGTAGCCAACCTCCAGGCCCAGCGTGTCCACCGGCTGCAGATCGTCCCAGCTCGCCTCGGCGTTGGGTGGCGGGAGCTCGCGCGGCGGCGGCGGCGTGGCCTTGATGCGTTTGTCGCGCTCGCGCATCCAGTAGGCGCCGTAGCCGAGCGCGCTGGCGATCAGCACGAACACGACGTGCGGCATGCCGGGGATGACGCCGAGCGCGCCGATCACGCCCGAGGTGATGGCCAGCGAGCGTGGCGAGTTGAAGACCTGGGCGGCGATCTGCGTGCCGACGTCCTTGTCCTTGCCGACGCGCGACACCACCATCGCCGCGGCCACCGAGATCAGCAGCGCCGGGATCTGCGCCACCAGCGCGTCACCGACCGCCAGCAGGATGTAGCTGTCGGCCGCGTCGGCGGCCGACAGGTCGTGCTGCGCCACGCCGATGATGAAGCCGCCGATGATGTTGATGAACAGGATCAACAGCCCCGCCATCGCGTCGCCGCGCACGTATTTCGACGCGCCGTCCATCGAGCCGAAGAACTCGGCTTCCTCGCCCACTTCGGAGCGGCGTCGCTTGGCTTCCTTCTCGTCGATCAGGCCGGCGTTCAGGTCGGCGTCGATCGCCATCTGCTTGCCGGGCATCGCGTCCAGCGTGAAGCGCGCGCCGACTTCGGCGATGCGCTCGGCGCCCTTGGTCACGACGATGAAGTTGATGACGACGATGATCGCGAACACGATCAGGCCGACCGCGAAGTTGCCGCCGATCAGGAAGTGGCCGAACGACTCGATCACCGCGCCGGCCGCGCCCGGGCCGGTGTGGCCTTCGAGCAGCACCACGCGCGCCGACGCGACGTTCAACGACAGCCGCAGCAAGGTGGTCAGCAGGATCACGCTCGGGAAGGCGGCGAAGTCGAGCGGGCGCACCATGTAGGCTGCGACGATCATCACCATCAACGCCATCGCGATGTTGAAGGTGAACAGCAGGTCCAGCGCGAAGGGCGGCAGCGGCAGCACCATCATCGCGAGCACCATGATGATGAACACCGGCGCCATCAGCGCACGGATCGCGCCGGCGTTGGGGCCCAGCCATCTCTGCATTTGCTGCAACAGCGCGTTCATTCGTCACCCTCGGTTTTGTTGTGCGGGTCCAGCTCGGCCGGAACCTGGAGCTCGGGCAGATCGCCGGGCATCGGCGAGTGGCCGGCCAGCGCAGCGCGCAGCTGGTACACGTAGGCGAGCACCTGTGCCACGGCGGCGAACAGCGCGGCCGGCACTTCGCGGTCCAGTTCGGCGTGGGCGTACAGCGCGCGCGCCAGCACCGGGGCCTGCAGCACCGGCACCTTGGAGGCCTTGGCGGTGTCGCGGATCGACATCGCCAGCAGGTCGGCGCCCTTGGCGACCACGCGCGGCGCGGCCATCTTGGTGTCGTCGTACTTCAGTGCGACGGCATAGTGGGTCGGGTTCATCACCACCAGGTCGGCCTTGGGCACCGCGGCCAGCATGCGCCGGCGCGACATCTCGCGCATGCGCACCTTCTGCTTGGCCTTGACCTCGCCGTTGCCCTCGACTTCCTTGTGTTCCTGCTTCACTTCCTGGTGCGTCATCTTCAGGCGCGAAGCGTGCAAGTGATGCTGCAGCGGCGCGTCGATGGCGGCGAACAGCGCCAGCGCGAGCAGCAGCAGCAGCAGCCCGCCGACCACGGTGTGGCCGACCTGCTCCAGTGCGGCGGGCAAGGGCATGGTGATCACGCCGGCGAAGGTGTCGACGTGGCTCTTCAGGTACAGCGCGCCGATCAACCCGAGCACCAACGCGAGCGCACAGGCCTTCAGCGCGTCAATGGCCTGCTGCTTGGAAAACAGGCGGGGCAATCCGGTGATCGGGTTGAGCTTGCCGAACTTCGGCTGCAGCGGCTTGAGCGTCCAGTTCCAGCCGCCGATCGCCACGCTGCCGACCAGTGCCACGGCAGCCATCACGAGGCCCGTCGGAACGACGATCCACAGCAGCTTGATGCCGAACTCGGCCAGCCGCTCGGTCATGGCCACCGGATCGGTGCTGGCGGCCGCGTTGAAGCGCAGCGCATCGGCCAGCGACTGTTTCAGCCAGTGGGTGATCAGCGGTGCGAACGTGACCAACATCACGCCACCGGCCGCGATGGCCGCGAAGTGTCCGAGGTCACGCGAACGCGCGACCTGGCCTTCTTCGCGGGCCTTCTGCAGCTTGCGCTGCGATGCGGGGTGGTTGCGGTCGGGTGCGTCCTGGTCTGCCATGGCGAAGCGCCGCTGGATGGCGCTTCGTCATTGTTCCGGGATGGTCTGGGAACTTGAGGGAGATGAGAGGGGGAAGGACCGGCCTTTTTTCGCCGCCCCGCTTGGGGCTTCGCTGGGTGCTTCTTCTCTGATCGTTGCACCGCGCCGGGAGTCCGCCCCGGCGGGCGGGTAACTTTCTTCTGTTGGCCCAGAAGAAAGTCACCAAAGAAGAGGGCCTCAATACGATTTGGCCAAACACCTGGCTACAAAGAGCTCACCACTGGGTCCCACCGAGGTTGTCGCTCCTTCTTCTTGCCTAAGCTTCGCCGCTGCGCGGCCTCACATTCTTTGTCCGCGGGGTGGTCCGCGTGAGGGCATTTCGAGAACCAAGAATATGAGGCCGCGCAGCGGCCAAGCTTGGTCGAGGTAACGCCACGTGCGGCACGGCGGTACCCAGCGGTGAGCTCTTTGTAGCCAAGTGATTGGCAAGATGAAGAGGCTCTTTTCTTTGGTGACTTTCTTTTGAGCCAGCAAAAGAAAGTTACCCGGCAGCCGGGCCGGGACCCGGCGCGGTGCAACGAAAAGAGAAGAAGCAACGACCAACGAACCCGTCAGAACCCCAAGCTCGCCAACAAGTCATCCACCTCAGTCTGATTCGCCACAACGTCGGTGCGCTGCGACGGATCCACCACCGGCCCATGCAGCGTTTCGGGGTCGACCTTGTACTTCTGGTCGGGCGGAGCCACCTGGATCAGCAGCTTGACGAGGCTGTCTTCCAGGTCGCCGGCGAGCTTCACCACCTTGGCCACCACTTGGCCGGTGAGGTCGTGGAAGTCCTGCGCCATCATGATGTCGGTGAGGTGCTGGTCGATGCGCGCGGTGCCGGCTTCGACGTCGCCGACGAAGTTCATCACCGAGCCCGAGGCCACCGCCTTCACCGGGTCCGCGATGATGGCCTGGGCAATGCGCCGCGTCTCGTCGGCAATGCGTTCGTGCTCGGCCTTGGCCTGGTCGACCGAATTGAGCACCTTCTCGGCCGCGGCACCGGTCTTCTGGGCCACGTAGTTGAGGCGGCTGCGCGCATCGGGCAGGTTGTCGGCGGCGATCTGCAGGTGGGGCATCACGCCCAGCTGTTCCAGCGTGTCGTGCAGCAGCCGGGTCAGGTGGCCGAGCTGCTGGTACACCTCGGGCGAGGTGCCCACGACGGCCTGCGGTGCGAGTGCGGCGGGACTGTCCATTTTCATGTTGTTCCCCTTCAGGCCGCGGCCATGAGCTTTTGCATGATCTTCTGGACCTTCTCTTCCAGTGTCGCCTTGGTGAAGGGCTTGACGATGTAGCCGGCGGCGCCGTCCTGTGCGGCGCGCACGATGTCTTCCTTGCGCGCCTCGGCCGTGACCATCAGCACCGGAATGTGCTTCAGGCCATCGTCCTGCTTGATGTTGCTCAGCAGTTCGAAGCCGTTCATGTTGGGCATGTTGATGTCGCTGACGACGAAGTCGAACTTCGTGTTGCGCAGCATGTTCAGTGCCACCGCGCCGTCTTCGGCCTCTTCGGCGTTGTTGTAGCCGATCTCCTTGAGCAGACCGCGCACGATGCGGCGCATGGTGGAAAAGTCGTCGACGATCAGGAATTTCAGGTCGGTGGGGGTGCTCATGGGACGATCCTTGCGGGTGGGCGCTGTGTGCCTTATCGGGTAATTGGCGTGGAAATTGAGGGCACGATGTCGGGTATCGGTGCCACTGCCGGCGGTTCTACCGGTTCCGGCTTGGTTCCGAAGAAGCGGTCTTCGGCGTCACGGTTCATCACGATGATGCTGATGCGGCGGTTGGCCGGGCTCTGTGGGTCGTCGCGGTCGAACGGCGAGCTCGACGCGAGGCCCTGCACGCGCAGCACGCGATCGTCGGGCAGGCCGCCGGCGATCAATTCGCGGCGCGACGCATTGGCGCGGTCGGACGACAGCTCCCAGTTGCTGTAGCCGCGGTCCCCGGCGCCGAACGGCGTGGCATCGGTGTGGCCCTCGAGTGTCAGGCGGTTCGGCACCTCGGCCAGCACCTCGCCGATCAGCCGCAGCAACTCGCGCATGTAGGGCTGCACGACCGAGCTGCCGGTGGCGAACATCGGGCGGTTGTTCTCGTCGACGATCTGGATGCGCAGGCCGTCGCTGGTCATGTCCAGGCGAATCTGCGACTTCATGCCGGCCAGCTTGGGGTTGGCCGCCAACACGTCTTCGACCTTGTCCTTGAGCACCTGCAGGCGCTCCTGTTCGGCGCGCCGCTGCTCGGCCTTGAAGGCCTGCAGGTTGATCGCCTTCTTCTGCGACGGGATCTCGCCGTTCTTGACCTGCCCGCCTTGGCGCGTCAGGTCCTGGCCGCCGCCCTTGATGACGTGCGACGAGTCGCCGGAACCGCTGCCGCCCATCAACGCCACCTTCAGCGGCGAATTGAAGAAGTCGGCGATGCCCTTCTTGTCGCCTTCGGTGGTCGAGCCGAGCAGCCACATCAGCAGGAAGAACGCCATCATCGCCGTCACGAAGTCGGCATAGGCGATCTTCCAGGCGCCGCCATGCGGCGCATGCCCGCCCCGGCGGATGCGCTTGACGATGATCGGCTGCAGTTTCTTGGAGTCACCGGCCATGGGGGCCTCCGCTGGCTGTCATCGCGGCGAATGCCGGCGTCGTCGCGGCAAGAGGCGGCGTCATCCCGACGAAAGTCGGGATCCACTGCTCGATGACCGCGTGGATCCCGACTTTCGTCGGGATGACCCGCCAGGCTAGCGCGAGGCGGGTCACTTCCTGCCCTTCACGTGGTTCTCGAGCTCGGCGAAGGTCGGGCGCTCGGTCGAGTACAGCACCTTGCGGCCGAACTCGACGGCCACCTGCGGGGCATAACCCTGCATGCTCGCGAGCAGCGTGGTCTTGATGCACTGCAGTTCCTTGCTGCCCTCGTCGTTCTTCTGTTCCAGCAGGCCGCCCAGCGGCTCGACGACGCAGTAGGCCAGCAGGATGCCGAGGAAGGTGCCGACCAGCGCCGAGCCGATCATGCCGCCGAGGATCGCCGGCGGCTGGCCCACCGAGCCCATCGTGTTGACCACGCCCAGCACCGCGGCCACGATGCCGAAAGCCGGCAACGCGCCGGCCAGTCGCGCGATCGCCGCCACCGGCGCATGCGCTTCGTGGTGGTGGGTTTCGATCTCGCTGTCCATCAGGCTTTCGATCTCGTGCGCGTTCAGGTTGCCCGACACCATCATGCGCAGGTAGTCGGTGATGAACTCCACCACGTGGTGGTCGCTGCCGACGGTGGTGTACTTCTGGAACAGCGGCGAGTCGTGCGGGTCTTCGACGTCCTTTTCGATCGACATCAGCCCTTCCTTGCGCGCCTTCTGCAGGATGTCGAACAGCAGCGCCATCAACTCCATGTAGCGCGCCTTCGAATACTTCGAGTTCTTCAGCAGGCCGGGCATCGCGCCGATCGTGGCCTTCAGCACCTTCGGCTGGTTGTTGACGACGAAGGCGCCGAGCGAGCCGCCGAGAATCGCCATCAGCTCGGTGGGCAGCGCATGCAGGATCACGCCAATGTTGCCGCCATGCACGATGTAGGCGCCAAAGATGCAGCCCAGCGCAACGACGTAACCGATGATGACGAACATGTTGGGGTTGTTCCGAGTCGATTCCCCGCGTCCGTGCCGCGGGCATTCCTGCGGCTTTATCGGCGCGAGCTTCGATCTCTTGAGTTTGCCGGCCCCTGCGGCGCGCCAATCGCTTCAACAGCGAAACGTTCACCGCCCAAAAAAAAGACGGGCCCCGAAGGACCCGCTTTGAAGGCACAACAGACGTGCCAGGAGGAGACAAACAAGACAAACGTCGCCGAACGACCTTGTTATCGGCACGCGCGCCGATAACTTGAGCAGCATTTCGGAAAAATCAGTGCATCTGGATGCCACCTGCCGCGCGACCCTTGCCGGCGCGCGCCGGCGGGTTGCACAGGCCGCACACATAGTGCTTGGCGATTTCATGCGGGTGGGTGACGAAGCGGCCGCCGCACTTGGAACATTCGGTCAGCGTCAGCATGCCGTTGTCGACGAACTTCACCAGGCGCCAGGCGCGCGTCACCGACAGCAGCGCTTCCAGGCCTTGTGCCTTGGTTTGTTCGGTGTAGAGCTGGTAGGCCTTGATGACGGTATCGATCTCGTCCATCTCGGCCACCTTGTTCAGGTACTCGTGGATGTTGAGGAACAGCGACGCATGGATGTTGGGTTGCCAGGTCATGAACCAGTCGGTCGAGAACGGCAACTGGCCCTTGCTCGGCGACTTGCCCGCCACCTCTTTGTACAAGCGCAGCAGCCGCTCGTAGGACAGGTCGGTTTCCGATTCCAGCACCTGCAGGCGTGCGCCCAGGTTGATCAGCGTCACGGCGCGCTCGATCTGCTTGGCTTCGGTGAGGATGCTTTTCGTGCGCATGCTTGTCTCCTGGAATTCTTGTGGGTGCCGGCCGTCGGTCAGGCGGCTTCTTGATGCCTGCCGGCCATCAGGATGCTGGCGTGCAGGCGGTTCGTGGTGTCGTTGGCCGCGCTCTTGCCGTGGTTGGTCAGCAGGCCCCACACCAGTTCGTCGTCCATGCGGAAGCGGCACAGCAGCGTGTTGCCCGAGGCGACCCGCATCATCTGCGCGGGGCTCAGCAGCGCGATCAACGCTGCGTTCTCTTCGCTGATGCCCAGACGGAACAGCGCCTGGTCGCGGTCGGTGCGGATCAGGCTTTGGGCAAGCATCAGGTAAGAGAGATTGGCTTCGCGGATTTCGGTGAGGATCTGGTCTGCGTTCATGCGGGCTCCGAAGGTGGCTGCTGTTTGTCGGTTGTCTTTGGTCGCTGGGACTTGTCTCAACGTGAAACGGATTGTGAGGAGCCGAGTTGGGCTGAAACATCAGGTCAGTTCTGTGGCTTGAGTCCCGCTTCTTCCATGACGCTTGTCAGGCAAATTCCTACACGCTCGCCTTCGTATGCCGTTGTGCCGCAATTCGGTCGATCGACGGCCTTGACGCACTCGGCGGAGCTTGTTAGACGGGCGCCGAACAGGTCGCCCTAAAGTTCTTGAAACAGTGCTCCGATAAGCATCCCAACGCCCTCGGAATTCCGGGAGCGTGGTCCGGTTAGCCGGCCGATGGTTGGACAGCACAGAGCGCTGCGAGACACACGGTTGACTAGCGTCGGGCGGTGCGAGTGCAACGGGGCGGGGCCTCGGGCACGAGCAGGCAACGATGCCGAGAAGGCTCGCTTTCAAGGCAGACGCGTGTAACGCCGGCGGCTAGGCCGGGAGTCCATCAACTGTTAGGAGCTTCATCATGTCTATGTCGATCAATACGAACATCAACTCGCTCACTGCACAGCGCAGCTCGGGGAAAGTTCAAGACAGCCTGTCCACTGCCATGGCGCGCCTGTCTTCGGGCCTGCGCATCAACAGCGCCAAGGACGACGCCGCCGGCCTGGCGATCTCGGAGCGTTTCACGACGCAGATCCGCGGTATCAACCAGGCATCGCGCAATGCCAACGACGCGATCTCGCTGGCGCAGACCGCTGAAGGCGCGCTCGGCAGCGTCGGCGACAACCTGCAGCGCATCCGCGAACTGGCGGTGCAGGCGGCCAACGCCACCAACAGCGCCAGCGACCGCGCCGCGCTGCAGTCCGAAGCCTCGCAGCTGGTGTCTGAAGTGCAGCGCGTGGGCACGCAAACCTCGTTCAACGGCATCAAGCTGCTCGACGGTTCGTTCTCGGCCCAGGCCTTCCAGGTCGGCGCCAACGCCGGCGAGACCATCTCGGTCTCGTCGATCGTCGACGCCCGCACCTCGGCGCTGGGCAGCCACACGCTGACCGCCGACGGCACCATCACCGGCAACGTGGTCACGGCCGCCAGCGGCGCGGTGACCAACGGCGTCACCGCCGCCACCGCCGGCACCGCCTTCACGATCACCACGCCGGCCGGCACCACGAGCCCGATCACCTACGCAGGCAATGCCGGCGCCGATGCGATCGCCACCGCGATCAACACGGCCGGCGCCAACGTCGGCGTCACCGCGACCGCGTCCAACAGCGCCGTGCTGTCGGGCGTCAGCGCGGCCGGCACGTTGAGCTTCTCGCTCAACGGCTCGGCTGTGTCCGCCGTCGTGGCCGACCAGAACGACCTCTCCAGCCTGGTCTCGGCGATCAACGGCGTGGCCGGTGCGACCGGTGTCACCGCCACCTTCACCAGCACCAGCGCGAAGAACTCGATCACGCTGAGCACCACCGACGGGCGCAACATCAACATGCAGGACTACGCGTCCACCGGCGGTGCGACCGAGTCGGTCAGCTTCGGCGGCACGACGCTGACCGAAGGCACGGCG
>JBGQEX010000019.1:0-45383 GCA_041496605.1 Piscinibacter sp. | reverse complement strand
CGTCGTCGATCAAGAACGTGGTGCGCTCGCTCGAAGCCAACGGCGCGATGGACTACACGATCGTCGTCGCCGCGCCGGCCGCCGAATCGGCCGCGATGCAGTATGTGTCTGCCTACTCGGGCTGCACGATGGGCGAATACTTCCGTGACCGCGGCCAGGACGCGCTGATCGTCTATGACGACCTGTCCAAGCAGGCCGTCGCCTACCGCCAGGTCTCGCTGCTGCTGCGCCGCCCGCCGGGCCGCGAAGCCTACCCCGGCGACGTGTTCTATCTGCATAGCCGCCTGCTCGAGCGCGCCGCCCGCGTGAACGCCGACTACGTCGAGAAGTTCACCAACGGCGAGGTCAAGGGCAAGACCGGCTCGCTGACCGCGCTGCCGATCATCGAGACCCAAGCCGGCGACGTGTCGGCGTTCGTGCCGACCAACGTGATCTCGATCACCGACGGTCAGATCTTCCTCGAGACCTCGCTGTTCAACGCCGGCATCCGCCCCGCCATCAACGCCGGTATCTCGGTGTCGCGCGTCGGTGGTGCGGCGCAGACCAAGGTCATCAAGGGCCTCTCGGGCGGTATCCGTACCGACCTCGCGCAGTACCGTGAGCTGGCTGCGTTCGCGCAGTTCGCATCCGACCTCGACGAAGCCACCCGCAAGCAGCTCGACCGCGGTGCCCGCGTGACCGAACTGCTCAAGCAGGCGCAGTACTCGCCGCTGCCGATCTCGCTGATGGCCGCGACGTTGTTCGCCGTCAACAAGGGCTTCGTCGACAGCATCGACGTGAAGAAGGTCCTGGGCTTCGAGCACGGCCTGCACCAGCACCTGAAGACCAGCCACGCGGCGCTGTTGAAGAAGATCGAAGACAGCAAGCAGCTCGACAAGGATGCGGAGGCCGAGCTGACGGGCGCGATCACCGCGTTCAAGAAGTCCTTCGCCTGAACATGACCCACCCCCGAAGCGCTTTCGGCGCCTCCCCCTCGAAGGGGGCGACGCCTGCGGCCCGGCAAAGCCGGTTCCGCGGCGTCCGCTTGACAGGAGTCACTCATGGCAGTCGGTAAAGAAATACGCGGCAAGATCAAATCGGTGGAGAACACCAAGAAGATCACCAAGGCCATGGAAATGGTCGCCGCCTCCAAGATGCGCAAGGCACAGGACCGGATGCGCCACGCGCGTCCGTACAGCGAGAAGATCCGCAACCTCGCGGCCAACCTGTCGCAGGCCACGCCCGAGTACAAGCACCCGTTCATGGTGAAGAACGATGCGGCCAAGCCGGCCGGCTTCGTCGTCGTGACCACCGACAAGGGCTTGTGCGGCGGCTTGAACACCAACGTGCTGCGCGCCGTGACGGCCAAGCTCAAGGAGCTGGAGTCGCAGGGCGTCAAGGCCGAAGCGGTGGCCATCGGCAACAAGGGCCTCGGCTTCTTGAACCGCATCGGCGTCAGGGTGGTGTCGCAAGCCACCCAGCTCGGGGACCAGCCGCACCTGGACAAGCTGATCGGCCCGGTCAAGGTGCTGCTCGACGCGTATGCCGAGGGCAAGTTGAGCGCCGTCTACCTCTGCTACACCCGCTTCATCAACACGATGAAGCAGGAGCCGATGGTGCAGCAGCTGCTGCCGCTCACCGCCGAGAGCATGACGGCCGACAAGGGCCAGCACGGCTGGGACTACCTGTATGAGCCCGATGCGCCGACGGTGATCGACGAGCTGCTGATGCGCTACTCCGAAGCACTGGTCTATCAGGCGGTGGCCGAGAACATGGCGTCGGAACAGTCGGCGCGCATGGTCGCGATGAAGTCCGCCACCGACAACGCCGGTACCGTGATCGCCGAGTTGAAGCTGGTCTACAACAAGACCCGCCAGGCGGCGATCACCAAAGAACTCTCTGAAATCGTGGCCGGTGCGGCCGCGGTTTGAGACACACGAATCTGATTCTCAAAGGATACGAACATGGCTGACGGCAAGATTGTTCAGTGCATCGGCGCGGTGGTGGACGTGGAGTTCCCCCGCAACGCCATGCCCAAGGTGTACGACGCGCTGAAGATGGCGGGCTCGAACCTCACGCTCGAAGTGCAGCAGCAGCTGGGCGACGGCGTGGTGCGCACGATTGCGTTGGGTTCGTCCGACGGCCTGCGCCGCGGGCTGACGGTGCAGAACACCAATGCGCCGATCTCGGTGCCGGTGGGCCGCGCCACGCTGGGCCGCATCATGGACGTGCTGGGCGCGCCGATCGACGAGCGCGGCCCGGTCAGCCAGGAGCTCACCGCTTCAATCCACCGCAAGCCGCCGTCCTACGACGAGCTGAGCCCGTCGCAAGACCTGTTGGAAACCGGCATCAAGGTGATCGACCTGGTGTGCCCGTTTGCCAAGGGCGGGAAGGTCGGGCTGTTCGGCGGCGCCGGTGTGGGCAAGACCGTCAACATGATGGAGCTCATCAACAACATCGCCAAGGCGCACAGCGGCTTGTCGGTGTTTGCCGGCGTCGGCGAGCGCACCCGCGAGGGCAACGACTTCTATCACGAGATGATGGAGTCGGGCGTCGTCAACAGCGACAACCTCGGCGAGTCGAAAGTGGCGATGGTCTACGGCCAGATGAACGAGCCCCCGGGCAACCGCCTGCGTGTCGCGCTGACGGGCCTGACGATTGCCGAGTCGTTCCGCGACGAAGGCAAGGACGTGCTGTTCTTTGTCGACAACATCTACCGCTACACGCTGGCCGGCACCGAGGTGTCGGCGCTGCTGGGCCGCATGCCGTCCGCCGTGGGCTACCAGCCGACGCTGGCCGAGGAAATGGGCCGCCTGCAGGAGCGCATCACATCGACCAAGGTCGGCTCGATCACCTCGATCCAGGCCGTCTACGTGCCTGCCGACGACCTGACCGACCCGTCGCCCGCGACGACCTTTGCTCACTTGGATTCGACCGTCGTGTTGTCGCGCGACATCGCCTCGTTGGGCATCTACCCGGCGGTCGACCCGCTCGACTCGACCAGCCGCCAGCTCGACCCGCACGTGGTCGGCGAGGACCACTACAACACCGCCCGCGCGGTGCAGGGCACGCTGCAGCGCTACAAGGAACTGCGCGACATCATCGCGATCCTGGGCATGGATGAACTGTCGCCGGAAGACAAACTCGCCGTGTCGCGCGCACGCAAGATCCAGCGCTTCTTGAGCCAGCCGTTCTTCGTCGCGCAGGTGTTCACCGGCACTGAAGGCAAGTACGTACCGCTGAAGGAAACCATCCGCGGCTTCAAGATGATCGTCAACGGCGAGTGCGACAGCCTGCCCGAGCAGGCCTTCTACATGGTCGGCTCCATCGACGAAGCGATCGCCAAGGCGAAGACGATTCAGTAAACGTTCCGCGTCTTGCACGCTGAGGAATTTCAAACATGGCAACCCTGCACGTCGACGTCGTCTCCGCCGAAGAAAACATCTTCTCGGGCGAGGCGAAGTTCGTTGCGCTGCCCGGTGAGATGGGCGAGCTCGGGATCTACCCGCGCCACACGCCGCTGATCACGCGCATCAAGCCGGGCGCGGTGCGCATAGCGCGCGCCGACACCGGCGAGGAAGAGTTCGTCTTCGTCGCCGGCGGCATTCTCGAAGTGCAACCGGGCACCGTCACCGTGCTGGCCGACACCGCGATTCGCGGCAAGGACCTTGACGAGGCCAAGGCCAGCGAAGCGAAGAAGCTGGCCGAGGAAGCGATGAAGAACGCGAAGAGCGACATCGACTTCGCCAAGGCGCAAAGCGAATTCGCGGCGATGGCGGCGCAGATCGCCGCGCTGCGCAAGTTCCGCGGCAAGTAAGCGCGGCGCGCCGCCGGCGCGCTGACATCAAGACCCGCCCGGCACCTGGCTCGGCGGGTCTTGTCTTTGTGGCGCCGTCAACGAATGCTGCTGCGGCAGGCAAAGTACAGCGCCGACGTCGCCGCACCCGCATGGCCGCGTGCATCGTGCGCCCGCACGACCCAGCGGTACAGCGTGTTCAGCTGCAGCATGTTGCCGACGCCGAGCTGCGTGTCCGACGTCGGCGCGGTGGCCACCGTTCGCCACGCGCCCTGATTCGCCGATGCCGCGGCGTCGAGCGTGACGGCGTAGTCACGCGCGCCGGCCACGGCCGACCATGACAGCCTCAACGAGCGGCAGTCATACAGCACGGCCGGTCGATCGGGCGTCGTCGAGCCCGGCGTCGCGCGCACCGGCGCCGCGAGGGAGGCGGCGGAGTCACGCTCCGGTGCCGAATCACCCGACGCCTGGCTGGCAGCGATGATCGCCACCAGCCCGGCGATCGCCAGCGCCGTGCCGGCCTTGTTGATGTGCCGAGAAGGGGGAGCGAGCGTCTCCATTCGCTCGACCCAGGCGCGGGTCCAGGCCAACTCGTCGTCGGTCGCGCGCATCGCGCGCGGGCTGCTGCCTCGCGGTTGCGTGACGGTCATCGAGCCGGTGCCGACCCGATAGGGCGGCCACGCGCCGGCGAGCGAGGACATGCCCACCGTGCCGTCGAACACGATCACCGTGGACTCGCCGTTCGGCGCCGAGCGCACGAGATACGCCGTGCCTTCGGCGCCGGCTTTCACGAACTCGGTCTGGATGGCGAACGCGCCGCGGATCTTCGCGAAGACTTCGCCGATCAGGTCGGTGAACGAGCCGATGCGCCCGCGCGAGTCGGGGCGCATGAACAGCTCGGTGCCCGACGGATAGCGGATCACCGCGAAGCCGCGCGGCCCGGTCGCCACCACGTCACCCGGCTGCAGGCTCATGTGCGGCTGGCCTTCGATCCAGCGGCCGTCGCGGTAGATGCGCACCAGACCGGCCTCGCCGGGCTGCGCCACGCGCTGGCCGTCGGCAACGATGCCGTCGAGCGTGACGCTGCTCGGCGCGCTGGTGGTGGCGCAACCCACGATCGACAGCGCCGCCAGCCCGGCCACAACGAATGCGGCGACATGCCGGCCCCACGATGCACCGATGATCTTCATGAGACACCTCGCTTCTCGATCCGCCGCAGCGTCCACCACGCCAGCCAGAAGGCGGCGAGCGCGTACGGCAGGTTGATCAACAGGTGCTGGTTGCGGTAGACCCCCGCCACCAGCGCGACGATCGCCAGCACGCACGCGGCCGCGATCGTCGTGCGCAGCCACAGCGGCCGGGCCGCGCAGGCGCGGCGGGCGAATGCGCCGGCCAGGGCGAGTGCGACCATCGTCGCGAATTCGCCGAACGCACCGAGCGGGCGGATCACGTCGCCGCGCACGATCGCGTCGATCTGTTCGGCGTGCAGCTCGACGCCCCAGCGTTCGCCGCCGGCCGGGCCGGTGGCCACTGCCATCATGTCCTTGTCGGGCAGCTCGAGCCCGACCAGCACGATCTTGCCCTTCAGCGCAGTCAGGTCGGAGGCCTGCAGCACCTGCTCGTAGCCGAGCCGGCGCGGCGGCTCGCGCAGCGCCGGCAGCAACGCCGGGTCGAACAACTGAAGCGCCGCGCGATCGCCCTTGCGCACGGCTTCGCATTCGGGCTGCACGCGGCGCACCGTCTCCAGCGCCGAATAGCCCACGTCGGGCGAGCGCTGTTCGCGCGCGACGCGCACCCGCAACTCCTGTGCAGAAGGGTCGACCGATTCGATGGCGCCGCCGCCGCTGAACGCCGCCAAGGCCAGCGAGGGCCAGCGGGCCTCGCCATGTTCGACCATCAAGTGCATCGAGCGCGCCACGCCGAGCTTGCGGCCGGCGCAGGCGATGCCCCAGCCGGTCGCGCCCGCAAAGCGAGGCAGCAAGCGCGGCACATCGCCGTTCATCTTCTGCACGGCAAAGATCACCGGCATGTTGCGGGCGGCGCGGATGGCGCTCTCGAGCGCCTGGTCATCGGCGGGGGCCGCGGCGCGCTCGAGAAACAGATCGAACGCGACCGTGCGCGCGCCGGCCGCAGCCAGGCGCTCGATCAGCCGCGCGTGCTCGCGGCGCCAGCTGGCGTCGAAGGGCCGTCCCACGCTCTGGATCGTTGCCGGCGTGATCGCCACCAGCACGACCTCGCCGCTCCACGGCGCGCTCGCGCCGAGCCCGCCGAGCCACATCGTGGCGCTGGCCAGCCGCGTGTCGAGACCGACGAAGTCGAGCAGCGAGACCCATGCCGCGAAGAACACCGCGAGGCCCACCCCGGCGCCGGCGAATTGCGCCCGATGCGCCGAACGCACACGCCGCTGCAGGTCGCGCGCCACGTCTTCGAACGAGCGGCCCTGGATCGTCTCGACCAGCGCGTTCAGGTGCGGCTTCAGTGCGCGTTCGTCGAGCGCGAGGCAGTTCAGCGTGCGCAGCGGCAGCAGGTCGGCAGGCAGGCCGTCGCCGGGCGGTGCCGCCTTGCCCACCAGCACCGGCACGACACGTATGCCGCGTGCGAGCGCACGCGCCAGCTCGTGGCGCACGTAGTCGTCGCCGCGCAGACGCACTTGAAGCAGCTCGGCCCAGCGCGGCCCGATGACCGCGACGACGACATCGGCCGCGTCGAGCTGTGCGTCGATGGCCTGCGCGAAGTTGTCGCCGTAGCCGATGTCGTCGATGTCCATGAACACCGCGTCGGCACCGAAGCGCGCCGCCAACTCGTTGTGGATCAGCTGCGCATGGATGATGCTGTCGTCGCGCCGGTAGCTGATGAAGACCCTCATGGGCGCTGACGATAGTCCTGCGCCCCCGCATTGCATAGGCCACGTTCTTGGGACGCGGCCGGCTATTGAAGGTGCGGCGCGTCGGGCAGTTCGTTGCGATTCGTAGCGCCGGGGGCCAGCGCGAAATGCCGGGTCAGCAGCGTGTCGACCGCCTCAACGGCGGTGTTCAACCCGGCCTCGAACTGGCGCGCCTTGAACGCCGCGGCCATGCCGTCGAGCAGTTCGCGCCACTGGTCGGCCGACACCTGCCGGTCGAGGCCGCGGTCGGCGACGATCTCGATGCGGTGCTCGGCCAGCAGCAGGTAGACCAGCACGCCGTTGTTGTGCTCGGTGTCCCACACGCGCAGCTTGCCAAACATCGTCACCGCACGCTCGCGCGCCGTCGCACCGCGCCACAGGTACGACAGCGGCAAACCGGCCTCGACGCAGACGCGGATCTCGCCGCTGTGACGCTGCTCGCTCGCACGGACGCGCGCTTCGATGCGCGCCAGCGCACCCGGCCCGAGCGCACGGCGCGCATCGGTCTCGTCGAGCCAGCGGTGCTTGAGGATGCGCAGCAGCGTGTTCATTGGAGTCACCAGTCCCCCGACGCGCCACCGCCGCCGAAGTCGCCGCCGCCGCCGGAACTGAAGCCGCCAGCGTCGCCACCACCGCCGCCCCAACCGCCGCCGCCACCGCCACCGCCCCATATCACCGGCCCGCCGTGGCCGCGGCGCGCCGCCCCGATGCCCAGCACGCCCACCAGCACCAGCGCCAGCAGCGCCGCGCCGCCGGCCAGCAGGCCGCTGGCGGTGAGCCACCAACCGAGTGCACCGGCCGCGCCGCTGGTGGCCAGCGCGCCGAACTTGCGCCCCAACATGCCGGTCAGCAGCACGCCGAGGATGGGCACGCCGACGAAGAAGAACATCGCCAGCTCGTCCCATTGCAAGCCCGGCCGCGCCCCCCGCTTCGCGGCACGCGTCGGCACCGGCAGCGCCTCACCCTTGATGCGCGCGGCAAGCTGGTCGATGGCGGCGTTGAGTCCGCCGGCGAAGTCGCCCGCCTTGAAGGCCGGCGTGATCTGCTCGCTGATGACCCGCTTGGCAGCCAGGTCGGGAATCGCGCCTTCGAGGGTCTTGGCCACTTCGATGCGCACCTTGCGGTCACCCTTGGCGACGACGATCACCAGCCCATCACCGACGTCGCGCCGGCCGACCTTCCATTGGTCGGCCACACGCTGCGCGTACGACGCGATGTCTTCGGGCATGGTCGTGGTCACCAGCAGCACGACCAGCTGGCTGCCGGTGGCGCTTTCGACGCCGGCGAGCTTGTTCGTAAGCGCCGCGCGCTGCGCGTCGGTCAGGGTGCCGGTCTGGTCGATGACGCGGCCGCTCAACGGCGGCACCGGCAGCACGTCTTGCGCGAACGCGCTGCCCGCGAGCAGCGCCGCGGCCACGCCCAGCGCGCCGACGATGCGGCTCAGCCAACGGTGCATGCGCGCTGCCGGCGGCGCGCCTACTTCGATGCCGCCTTGTCGAAGCTGACTGCCGGCGGGGCCGAGATCGCCGCTTCGTTCTGCACCGTGAAGCTCGGCTTCACCGAGTAGCTGAACAGCATCGCCGTCAGGTTGGTCGGGAAGCTGCGCGCCAGTACGTTGTAGTCGGCCACCGTCTTGATGTAGCGGTTGCGCGCCACGGTGATGCGGTTCTCGGTGCCTTCGAGCTGCACGCGCAGGTCCTGGAAGGCCGCATTCGCCTTCAGGGTGGGGTAGGCCTCGGCGACCGCCATCAGGCGGCTCAGCGCGCCCGTCAACTGACCCTGCGCCTGCTGGAATTTGTTGAACGCTTCGGGATCGTTGATCAGCGCCGGCGTGGCCTGGATGCTGGTCGCGCGCGAACGCGCCTCGATCACCTTGGTCAGCGTTTCCTGTTCGAAGTTGGCTTCGCCCTTGACGGTGGCGACGATGTTGGGAATCAGGTCGGCGCGGCGCTGGTACTGGTTCAGCACCTCCGACCAGCTGGCCTTGACCTGCTCGTCCAGGCGTTGGAAGTCGTTGTAGCCGCAACCGCCGAGGCCCAAGGTGGCGGCCAGCGCAAACGCCGCCAGCCAAAGTCTGCGAATCATGGTGTGTCCTCCGTGAGTGAGCGGGGTGCATGTTATCCCGCTGCCCACATGGGGTGAATTAAGCCCGGTTCAAGGCGCAGCCGCGATACTGCGGGCATGAACCTGTTGCGCGACGCCCTGCGTGCCGGCCATGCGCCGCCGGTGCCGCGCCGCCCGGCAGCGCGGCGCGTACTGGTGATCGGCGGGGCCGGGGTGCTGGGGTCGGCGGTGCTCGAGCAACTGCTCGCCTGCCGCGCCTTTGCGCAGGTCGCGGTGCTCGTCACGCAGCCGCTCAACACCAGCGCGCTGCCGGGCCTGGTGCCGGTGGCGCGCAGTGCGCTGGCGCTGCCCGCGTCGGCGCATGCCGTCGAAGACACCGCCGTCATCGTGTTCGATCGCGAGCGTCATGCCAACGGCCGCGAAGATGCGTTCGCGCGGCCCGAACCGGCCGAGCTGCCCGAACTGGCCCGCGCGCTGCGCCAGCGCGGCGTGCGCCGGCTGATTGTCGTCGTGCCCCATGCGCCAGGGAGCCTGCCCGACGCGCTCAAGCAGGGCCTGGCCAACCTCGACGAGCAGGCGGTCGCCGCGCTCGGCTTCGAGCAACTGCTGTTCATGCGCTCGGCGCAGGCGCCGGCCGGGCCGCGTTCCGGTCAGGCATTGCAGCGCCTCGCCGACTGGGTGCTGTCGCAACTGCGCGTGATGATCTCGCAGCGTGACCAGCCGGTGCGTGCCTCGAAGGTGGCGCAGTTCGCGGCGCAGCTGGCAGCGCTGCTGCCGACCGCACCGCGCGGCACCCGCGTCGTGCCGCCCGAGCTGGTCTGGGAGGCCGCGCAGACACGCCAGCTGGCCGACTTGGCCAGCGACTGGCTCAACGGCCGCACCCACGCCGAGCTGCCGGTGCCGACGCTGCGCATGTGAGCGCGGGGCCGTCTTATTGGCGGATAGGTTCTTAGCGCCGGCCGGGCGACCACGCCGGCAGCGCGTCGAGCAGTGCATCGCGTTTGTCGGCGCGCAGCGGCCGCAGGTGGGCGATGACCCAGCCAACGCGTTCGGTGTTCACCTGTCCGCGGGTCGCCAGTTGCGCCAGCTCGCGGTCGGGGTTGTGCAACAGGCTCGCCAGCCAGGCCGCTTCGGTGGGCGTGAGCGCGTTCGGGTGCTTGTTCAGGTAGTGGCGCGCCGCGGCCTGCGCGCCGCACTGGCCCTCGCCCCACGGCGCGATCGCGAGGTACAGGCTCAGCACGCGCGCCTTGCCCAGCGTGCGGTCCAGTTCCACCGCATAGAGCAGCTCGCGCAGCTTGCGCTGGGGGCTGCGCGCGTCGCCGGTGAACAGCAGCTTGGCCAGCTGCTGCGACAGCGTGCTCGCGCCGGGCGCCGTGTGCCCTGACCACGCGGCCGCCATCTCGTCGAGGTCGTAGCCGTTGTGTTCGACGAAACGCTGGTCTTCGGCGGCGATCACCGCGCGCGGCAGCCAGCGGCCGAACTGCAGCGACGAGGGCTTGCCGTGGCAGGCGGGCACCGCGCTCAGCAAGCTCTCGGTGCCCAGGCCCGACACTGCAAAGCCTTCGATGTGCGGCTTCAGCGCCAGCTCGCGCGAGGGCAGGCGCAACCGCGCATCGAGCCGGATGCGGCCTTCGATCTGCGCCTGCTTCAGCTCGGGAATGGCGCTGGCGAACAACGCGTAGGCGTCGGCCAGCGGCGTGTCGGGCAGCTTCGCGTTCAACTCCAGCGCGCCTTTCGCAAGCTGGGCCTTCCACTGGCCGCGCACCGCATGCGGCGCATCGCCCAGCGTGAACTCGCCGTGAAAGTCGTTTTGGCTGCTGCGCACCACGCTCAGCTCGGCACGGCTCCAGTGCAGCTCGTCGTTGCCGAACGCCGGCGCGCGCAGCGTGCATGGCGCACAGACGGCGCGCCAGCTGTCGGGCTGCGCGCCGGGGCTCCATTGCAGCGCACCGTAGCGCGTGTGCAGCGTGCGTCCTTCGAGCAGGTGCAACACGACCGGGTGCGTGGCCATGCGCAGCAGCGCCGGCACGCTCACCTGCACGCGCCATGGGCCGAGCGGCAGGGCGTGCGACCACTCGCCGGGGGCCGGGCGCACGACCCACAGCCCGATGAACAGCAGCGCGAATGCGGCCAGGCACAAGCCCAGCAGCGTGCCCGACATGAACCTGATCCAACGTGTGATCACAATGCCCTCGCGGTGGTGATGGCCTGCCAAGGGCCTGTGGACTGACCGAGTTGCGCTGCCCAGAACCAGCTCGATGCGTCGGTCCAGGCCTGCCCTTGCGCATCGACGATGCGTTCGCACACGCGCAGCCGCCGGCCGTCGCGCTCGGCGACGAAGCAGCGCCACAGGCGGTCCTGCGCGTCGCGCTCGAGGTGGGCTTGCGCGATGCGGTAGCCGAGTCCGCGGTAGCAGTCGGCTGCCGGGTGCAGCATGCGTGTCGGCGCATTCACCTCGCGCCAGACCAGCACCTGCTCGCCGTCGGTGAGGCGCGCGATCTGGCCCGGAAAGCGTGCGGCGAAGCGCTGCTCGACGGCGCTCAGCGCCAGCGGACGCAGCGCGCGACCCTCCCACTGCGTGGGCCACTCCAGCGCGCTCGTCGTCACGGACGTGGCCGACGCGGTGCGCAGCAGCGGCGCCAGTGCGCAGACGAGCAGCGCCAGCGCGAACAGCAGTTTCACGGCGCGTGTGCGCGACGGATCAGTGGCGCCCATCGCGGCCCCCACGCATCACGGCCACCACCGCGGCACACACCAGCGCCAGCACGACCAGCCCGACCGCCTGATGCCATGCATCGGGCACGCTGGCGCGCCGCGCCTCCAGCAGCACCAGCACGCTGTTGCGCAGCACGTTGCCGGCCAGCACCAGCCCACCGACCCATGGCAGGCGGCGCACGAAGCGGCCGTCACCCATGCCACCCCACACCGCCACGGTGCAGGCGCAGAAGTACGCCATCCAGACCATCTGCACGCCCGAGCACGGCGCGTCGACGACGATCAACCGCCCTTCGACCTGCATCGCACTGCCGATGCGCACGGCGGCCACACCGGCGAGCTGCAAGCCCCAGGTGCTGAGCTGCGCCGTCAGCACGCGCAGCGGATAGCCGGCATAGAACTGCAATGAGGAGATCAGCGGCAGCGCCAGCACGGCCAGACCCGCCAGCGGCAGCGTCGCGCGGCCCGACGGCATCACGGCGCGCAGGCCCGACGCGAGCGCCAGCGCCGCGAGCAGCGCACCGACCAGCGGCGGCGCGACGAAGGTCGACGCCGTGGCGGCCACGCTGAGCGCCAGCGCGAGCGCCAGCCAGCCGGGCCTGGGTGAGCCGCGCAGGTCGCGCGCATGGCGCGCCACCGCCCACAGCAGCGCGGCGAGCGCCACCACGCCGAACGGGTCGTCGGAGCCGTCGCCCACGCGTGCTGCGGCCCAGCGCCAATGGGTCCAGAGCGCGGCGGCCTGCAAGGCCAGCCAGGCCACCGGTGGCACTGCGTCGAGCCGCTCTTGCCAGCGGCCGCTGCGGCTGGTCGAGATGATGCTGTTCATGTCGATTGTTCACCCACGCCGGCGCGACACGATGGTCGCCACCAGGATCGCCAGCACCAGCAGCAGCGCGAGCCAAGCCGACGGCTCCGGCGTGCCCGGCACCTCGGCACCGATCGCGAGGTTGCTCACGCCTTGCGGCATCGGCGAAGGCTGGTCCACCGTCGGCGCGAGTGCAGGATTCGGGTTGCGCACCAGTTGGTCGACCGCGATGAAGCTGGTGTACTGCGTCAGCAGGCCGTACTTCAGGCCGAGCGCGGTGATCGCGTCCTTCTGGCCGTTGCCGCCTTCCAGCGCCTCCTGGTCGCTGAGCGTGGCCACGCGCTGGCGCGCCCACAGGTGGCGCAACGCCGCCGTGGTCTGGCTCTCATGCCCTTCGGTGCTGACCAGGCTGTGGTAGGCGCCCTCGACACTGCGGCCTTCGATCAGCAGCGTGCCGCGCGCCGCTTCACCCGGCTCGCCGCGCCATTTGCCGAACACCACCACCGGCCGGCCGCCCAGCACGTCGGGCAGCTGCGCCGGCTGCAGGTCATAGACGTCCAGACCCTGGAAGCGCGCCTTCACCTGCGTCAGCACCGGTGCATCGATCATCTTGCGCAGCCGTTCCGCTTGCGCGGCTGCCTGCTCGGGCTTGGTGACGATGAAGGCCTCGCCCTGGCCGGCGCGCGCAATGCCTTCGATCAGGTGCCGGTTCACGCTGCTGCCGATGCCGAACGCGAACACGTTGGACTGGTTCAGGTTGTTGGCGACGAGCTGGAACACCTCGTTCTCGACCGTCACATAGCCGTCGGTGATGACGATCACGCTGCGCGACACATCCGGCCCTTTGCGCAATGCGGCAATGCGCCGCAGGGCCGGAACGATCTCGGTGCTGCCGCCGCCGCCCATCTCGCGGATGGTGCGCAGCGCCTGGTCGATGTTGGCGCGCGTGGCCGGCACCGACTCGGGCGACAGCATGCGGTTGCTGCCCGAGAACAGCATCACGTTGAAGGTGTCGCTCGGGCGCAGGCCGCCGATCAGGTGCTGCAGCAGCACCTTGGCGGTGTCCAGCGGGTAGCCGTGCATCGAGCCCGAGATGTCGACCACGAAGATGTAGTCGCGCGGGCTGATCTGCCGCACCGGCACTACCTTCGGCGGCTCGACGAGCGCGAGAAAGAAGTTCTCCGTGTCGCCGCGGTAGAGCATCAGGCCCGACTCGATGCGGTCGCCCGCAAGGCGGTAGTTCAGGATGAAGTCGCGGTTGTTGGCGTTCTGGTCGGGCCTGAGCGCGACGCTGGCGTGTTCGGTGCCGGTGCCCTCGATGCTGATCTCGTGCGACGGCGAGACGATCTCCTTCAGCGCGAGCGGCGTGTCCAGCGTCAGCTTGAGATCGAACGCAGTCGTCGACGCTTCGCCGGCCTTCAGGGTCGGCGTGCTGACCCATTTCTCGTTCGCCGCCGCGCCTTGCGGGCTGTTGTAGCGCGGGCCGACGACGGTCGGGAACACGAAGCCGTACTGCGCGTCGTGCGGCGTCAACAACTCGGTGTAGCGCAGCTCCACCGCCACGTCGTCGCCGGGCAGGATGTTGGCCACGTTCATCTCGAACACGTTGGGCCGGTGCTGCTCGAGCAGCGCGCTGGTCTTGCCTTCGGCCTTTGCGGCGGCGTACTCGATGCGCGCCTGCTGCTTCTCGCGGATGCGCGCGACGATCAGGCGCTCGCCGAGGCGTACGTTCATCGCATAGACGGCGGCCTGCGTCGAGCCGGGGAACACGTAGCGCGCCTCGATCGCGCGCTGGCCCTCGTTGCGGTAGTGCTGCGTCACCGTCACGTCGGCGATCACGCCGGCAATGCGCACCTCGACCGTCGTGGCCTTCAGCGGCAGGCGGTCGGTGCCGGGGTCGTTGCTGTTGACGAAGAAATGCGGGCTCTCGGCCTTCAGCGCCTGCGAGTCATCGGCACGCGTGGGCGGGCTGATCATCAGCAACAGCGCGGCGAGCGCCGACAGCGCGATGCACAGCAGCACGCGGCCGGTGGGGCTCAGGGGACGGACGGGGTGGCGAAAAAGGCGCATGACGGTTCTCCGTGAGGGTCTTGCCGCGTGCGGAGCGGCATGACACGCAGGATCGGCCCGGCATGCGAAGCGCGTAGGAAGGCTTGTTGAAGTCGGCGTGGCTTGTGTGAATTCCGCGTGAAGTGCGGGTGCGTGGGCATGCTAGCGGTCAGGCCGTCAACGTCGGCATCAAGTGCGTGCGGTCGACGAGAGACGAACGAGCGCATCGAGCAAGCGTTCTGCAGGTCGCGGCCTTGTCAGGCTCGCTGGTGCGCGACCGGCAGCTGCGATGCGCAAGGGGTTCGTCAGTACGTGTGACGCCGCCATCGCGCGATCATGCATTGGGAGACGACTGTCACGGTTCCATGCCGGTGGTTGTTGGCGACGTCGCGTGCGACTCGCATCGACCCCTATGCATAGTTCTCAACTATGCGTAGGGGCCGAGTGTTCGCAGTGACGAGGGTCAGCAACCGAGCAGCCCAATTGGGATGTTGGCTTCGAGGTTCGTCGATTGAACGCGTTGAAAGACGCTACCGACCCTTCCCCTTATCGGTTGTTCGAACGTAGGAGAAGCTGACGTTCCACGGCGCTGTTCAGTTGACGCGGTTAGTGAGGCCGGCACCCCCGCACTCGCGACATCGCGATAGTTGCGCATCAGTCGGGCGCTCACTCGCGGCGGCGCGCGATCCATGCGCCCCAGAGCAGGCTCGCGAAGAACCGCTGCGTAACTCGTCCTCCGATCCATCGCGATCGCCCCGTCGTGCCTCCCGCAACGCGAGGGTCTGCCTCTTCATCTTTCGCCCTCGGGAGGCGGGACCATCTCATGAAGGAGCGGGGCCCGCAGCCGCGTCGCAGAAGCCGCTGCGGCACGTGACGGCATCAGCGCGCCGGCTATGCCGGCATGCGCTGCTCGACCGCGTCCAGCACGCCCTCCGGCTCTTCAGCTTCCACCTCCGTCTCGCTGTCGAGTCGCCGGCGCAGGCGATCGGTGTCGAGGTCACCGGTCCACTTCGCGACCACGATCGTTGCGACGCCGTTGCCGATCAGGTTGGTCAACGCACGCGCCTCCGACATGAAGCGATCGATGCCGAGAATGAGCGCCAGGCCCGCCACCGGTATGCCGCCCACGGCCGACAGCGTCGCCGCCAGCACGATGAAGCCGCTGCCGGTCACGCCGGCGGCGCCCTTGGAGGTGAGCAGCAGCACGCCGAGCAAGGTGAGCTGCTGCGTGATCGTCATCGGCGTGTTGGTGGCCTGGGCGATGAACACCGCGGCCATCGTCAGGTAGATCGAGGTGCCGTCCAGGTTGAACGAATAGCCGGTCGGAATCACGAGGCCGACGACCGACTTGCGCGCACCGAGGTTCTCCATCTTCGCCATCATGCGCGGCAGCACCGACTCCGAAGACGAGGTGCCCAGCACGATCAGCAGTTCTTCCTTGATGTACTTGATGAACTTCCAGATCGAGAAGCCATGCACCCTGGCGATGAGGCCCAGGACCACGAAGATGAAGAACAGGCAGGTGGCGTAGAACGTGCCCATCAGCTTGCCCAGCGACAGCAGCGAACCCACGCCGTACTTGCCGATCGTGAAGGCCATCGCGCCGAAAGCACCGATGGGGGCGACCTTCATGATGATGCCAACGATCGAGAACAGCACGTGCGAGCCCTTCTCGATCAGGTCGAAGACCAGCGTGCCGCGGCCGCCAAACTTGTGCAACGCAAAGCCGAACATCACCGAGAACAGCAGCACCTGCAGGATCTCGCCCCTGGCGAAGGCATCGACCACGGTGTTCGGGATCACGTTGAGCAGGAAGTCCACCGTGCCCTGCATCTTGCCGGGTCCCGTGTAGGCAGCGATGCTCTTGGTGTCGAGCGCGCTGGCGTCCACGTTCATGCCTGCGCCTGGCCGCACGATGTTGATGATCACCAGCCCGACCACCAATGCGATGCTGCTGACGACCTCGAAGTACAGCAATGCGAGGCCACCGGTCTTGCCGACCTTCTTCATGTCCTCCATGCCGGCGATGCCGACGACGACGGTGCAGAAGATGATCGGCGCGATGATCATCTTGATCAGTTTGATGAATCCATCCCCCAGCGGTTTCATGGCCTCACCGCTGGCCGGATAGAAGTGTCCGAGCAAGATACCGATGACGATCGCGGCGATGACCTGAGCGTAGAGTGACTTGTAAAGCGGCTTCTTCGGCATTCTTGTCTCCCAGTGAAAGGTCGCGGAGCGCAGTGAAGTGTGCCTTCGAATCGTCGATTCGGCGTCCGTAAATACCGCAGCGACGAGCGCTTGTGTATCGATGGCATGTTCGCTATGGGGATTGATAGTGCATCAGCTCGACACCCTGTAACCAGACCTTCGCGAAGTTCCGAAATTGGCCGACCTGAGTCCGTTGGTCGACGGGCTCAGTGCGACATATTTCCATCGCACGCAAGGGGCACGAGCCGGCTACCAGCCGCCGTGGTAGTGCGCGACCGGTGGGCGGGTGAGCCCCGCGGCCCATTGCTCATAGACCCGGCGAGCCACGCGGTGCAGCGCTGGAAGCGTGCCGCGCAGATGCCTGATGATGTCGTCCGCGCCTTGCGCCGCGGGGCCGGTGGCCGCCTGGAGTTCGGCGCTGGCGTCGTCGCACCACTCGCGCACGATCTCTTCGGTGACCTCGAGGTGGCACTGGAACGCCAGGTGCTTGCCGATCGCGAAGCCCTTGTTGAGGCAGTGTGCGCCGAACAGCGTGCGCTGCGCGCCGGGCGGGATGCCGAAGGTGTCGTAGTGCCAGTTGAAAGTGACGATCTCCGAAGCGCCGAACAGCGCGCGGGCGGGCGGCGTGACGCGCAAACGGCTCCAGCCGATGTTGGCCCAGGCATTGCGGCACACCGTCGCGCCCAGCGACTTGGCCATCAGCTGGGCGCCGAAGCAGTGGCCCAGCACCGGGATGTCGGCGTCCATCGCATCGCGAACCAGCTTCTGCTCGTCGGCGATCCAGGCCAGCGGGTCGTTCACGCTGTGCTCGCTGCCCAGCAGCACCAGGCCGCTGAAGTCGCGTGCCGAGCGCGGCACGTCTTCGCCATCTTCCGGATTGAAGATCACCGACGGGATGCCCGCCTCGTTCAAATAGTCCAGTAGGAAGCCGGGGCGCTGTGTGCGTTCATGCTGCAGAAAGGCGACGGGTCTCATACAGGGGGCACGCGTTCGGCGTGCCGTTGTTGCGATTGCTCAATCTAGAGCGAAGCGCATCAGAGCAACCTACAAATTCGGCCCGCCGCGATAAAGAAGACATCAAGCCGTCCCCGCGCGCCGCCGTGCCAGGGCCCCATTGATACCGTCTTTATGCCCACGGCTGCGAATTTGCCGACATCTTGACGCGCCGGTTTCTACGATCTCGGCTTCTTGTGAAGGAGGGCATCCCGTGGATGTCGTTTATCTCGCGCTCGTCGTCGCGTTCTGGCTGCTGTTGGTCGGAATGGCCAAGGGCTGCGCCAAATTGGGAGGGCCTGAGCAATGACCTGGCTCTATGTACTCGGTAGCGTCGTGTCGGTGGGCCTGCTGGTCTACCTCGTTGTCGCATTGCTGACTCCGGAGAAGTTTTCATGACGACCCATGCCTGGATCCTGCTGGCGGCCTACAGCGTGGTGCTGTTGCTGCTGGCCATTCCCCTGGGGCGCTACATTGCCAACGTGATGGAGGGGCGGCTCGCCTTTGCCGGCCGCATCGAAGCCGGCCTCTACCGCCTGTGCGGCGTGAAGTCGGACACCGAGATGGGCTGGCTGCAGTACGCGCTGGCCATCCTGTTGTTCAGCGGCCTGGGCGTGCTGATGGTCTACGCCCTGCAACGCCTGCAGCTGTGGCTGCCGTTGAACCCGCAGGCCTTCGGCAACGTGACGCCGGACTCGTCATTCAACACGGCGCTCAGCTTCGTCACCAACACCAACTGGCAAGGCTATGGCGGCGAGACGACGATGAGCTACCTGACCCAGATGCTGGGCCTGGCGGTGCAGAACTTCTTCTCCGCCGCCACCGGCATCGTCGTGGTCATCGCGCTGATCCGCGGTTTCGCGCGCCACTCGGCCCAAAGCATCGGCAACGCCTGGGTCGACCTGACCCGTGTGACGCTGTGGATCCTGCTGCCGATCTCGTTCGTCTACGCCTTGTTCCTCGTGCAGCAGGGCACGGTGCAGAACTTCGACGCCTACAAGGACGTGACGACGCTCGAAGTCGTCAAGTACCAGGAGCCCAAGCTCGGCGCCGACGGTCAGCCGGTGAAGAACGAAAAGGGCGAGCCGGTGATGGAGGACAAGAGCACCAACCACCAGACGCTGGCCATGGGCCCGGCGGCTTCGCAGGTCGCGATCAAGATGCTCGGCACCAACGGCGGTGGCTTCTTCAACGCCAACTCGGCTCACCCCTATGAGAACCCGACGGCGCTGACGAACTTCGTCCAGATGCTGTCGATCTTCCTGATCCCGGCGGCACTGTGCTTCACCTTCGGCCGCATGGTGTCGGACCAGCGCCAGGGCTGGACGGTGCTGATCGCGATGTTCGTGATGTTCGTCGTCGGCGCGATCGCGGCGATCAGCTTCGAGCAGCAGGGCAACCCGCAGTTCACGGCGCTGGGCGTGGACCAGACGATGAGCGCCACGCAGGCCGGCGGGAACATGGAAGGCAAGGACACGCGCTTCGGCATCGCCGCCACGGCGCTGTTCGCCACCATCACCACCGACGCGTCCTGCGGCGCGATCATTGGCTGGCACGACTCGTTCACGCCGCTTGGCGGCATGGTGCCGCTGGTCAACATGCAGCTCGGCGAGGTGGTGTTCGGTGGTGTCGGCACCGGCCTGTACGGCATGCTGATGTTCGCGATCCTGGCGGTCTTCATCGCCGGTCTGATGATCGGCCGCACGCCTGAGTATCTGGGCAAGAAGATCGAGGCCCACGAGATGAAGATGACCTCGATCGCCATCCTCGTCACGCCGTTGCTCGTGCTCGCGGGCACTGCGGTGGCCGTGATGGCCGATGCCGGACGCGCCGGCGTCGCCAACCCGGGCGCGCACGGTTTCTCGGAGATCCTCTACGCCTTCACCTCGGCAGCCAACAACAACGGCAGCGCCTTCGGCGGACTCTCGGCCAACTCGCCCTTCTACAACGTGATGCTGGCCATCGCGATGTGGTTCGGCCGCTTCGGCGTGATCGTGCCGGTGTTGGCGATCGCCGGCTCGCTGGCGGCGAAGAAGCGCATTGCGGTGACGGGCGGAACCATGCCCACGCATGGCGCGCTGTTCGTCGTGCTGCTGGTGGGCACCGTGCTGCTGGTGGGCCTGCTGAACTACGTACCCGCATTGGCGCTGGGGCCCGTGATCGAGCACCTTGCGCTTTGGAAGTGAGCTCAATATGAGTCGCAAAACATTCACACTCTTCGACCCCACGCTGGTTAAACCGGCGGTTGTGGACGCGTTCAAGAAGCTCGATCCGCGGGTGCAGTGGCGCAACCCGGTGATGTTCGTCGTTTACGTCGGCAGCATCATCACGACCATGCTCTTCGCCCAGGCGCTGTTCAGCCGAGGCGAGGCGCCGGCCGGCTTCATCCTGGCCATTGCCTTATGGCTGTGGTTCACCGTGCTGTTCGCCAACTTCGCCGAGGCGCTGGCCGAGGGTCGCAGCAAGGCGCAAGCCGCCTCGCTGCGCAGCCTGAAGAAGCAGATCTGGGCCAAGAAGCTGGAGGAGCCGCGCTACGGTGCGAAGTGGCATCCGATCGAATCGTCGGAGCTGCGCAAGGGCGCCGTGGTGCTGGTGCTGGCAGCCGACGTGATCCCTGCCGACGGCGAGGTGATCGAGGGTGTCGCCTCGGTGGACGAGAGCGCCATCACCGGCGAATCGGCCCCGGTGATCCGCGAATCGGGCGGCGACTTCTCGGCCGTGACCGGCGGCACCCGCGTGCTGTCGGACTGGATCGTCGTGCGCATCACGACGAACCCGGGCGAGACCTTCGTCGACCGCATGATCGCGATGGTCGAAAGCGCCAAGCGCCAGAAGACGCCCAACGAGATCGCGCTGACCATTTTGCTGGTCGCGCTGACCATCGTGTTCCTCGGCGTCACCGTCACGCTGCTGCCGTATTCGCTGTTCAGCGTGGACGTGGCCAAGGCGCAAGGCGTGACATCCCAGCCGATCACGGTGACGGTGCTCATCTCTTTGCTGGTGTGCCTGATCCCCACAACAATAGCCGGGCTGCTGTCGGCGATCGGCGTGGCCGGCATGAGCCGCATGATGCAAGCCAACGTCATCGCGACCTCCGGCCGTGCGGTCGAGGCCGCCGGCGACGTTGACGTGCTGCTGCTTGACAAGACCGGCACCATCACGCTGGGCAACCGCCATGCGGCAGCCTTCCTGCCCGCGCCGGGCGTGAAGGAGAGCGATCTGGCCGACGCCGCGCAACTCGCGTCGCTGGCCGACGAAACGCCGGAAGGCCGCAGCATCGTCGTGCTGGCCAAGCAGAAATTCAATCTGCGCGAGCGCGATGTGCAGGCCTTGGGTGCCCACTTCGTGCACTTCTCGGCGCAGACGCGCATGAGCGGCGTCGATTTGCCCTTGGCTTCGGCGGTGCCGCTCGTCGTCGGAGCGAACCACACGCCGGTCCAAGTGCGCCAAGTGCGCAAGGGTGCCGCAGAAGCCATTCGCAAGCATGTCGAAGGCCTGGGCGGGTCATTCCCCGCCGCGCTCGTCGCCGCTGTCGATGACGTGGCCCGCCGCGGCAGCACGCCGCTGGTGGTGGCCGACGGCATCAAGGTGCTGGGCGTCATCGAGCTGAAAGACATCGTCAAGGGCGGCATCAAGGAGCGCTTCGGCGAACTGCGCCGCATGGGCATCAAGACGGTGATGATCACCGGCGACAACCGGCTCACCGCCGCCGCGATTGCGGCCGAGGCCGGCGTGGACGACTTCCTCGCCGAAGCCACGCCGGAACAGAAGCTCGCGCTGATCCGCCAGTACCAGGCCGAAGGCAAGCTGGTGGCCATGACCGGCGACGGTACCAACGACGCGCCGGCACTCGCGCAGGCCGACGTGGCGGTGGCGATGAACTCCGGCACGCAGGCCGCCAAGGAGGCCGGCAACATGGTCGACCTCGACAGCAACCCGACCAAGCTGATCGAGGTGGTGGAAACCGGCAAGCAGATGCTGATGACGCGCGGCTCGCTCACCACCTTCAGCATCGCCAACGACGTGGCGAAGTACTTCGCCATCATCCCGGCGGCCTTCGTCACGACCTACCCGCAGTTGGGAGCGTTGAACGTGATGCACCTGGCGAGCCCCGCCTCGGCGGTGCTGTCGGCGGTGATCTTCAATGCGCTGGTCATCATTTTCCTGATCCCGCTCGCGCTCAAGGGCGTGAAGTATCGACCCATCGGTGCGGCCACGCTGCTGCGCCGCAATCTGCTGATCTATGGGCTGGGCGGCGTGATCGTGCCGTTCATCGGCATCAAGCTGATCGACGTTGTGCTCAGCGTCGTCGGCCTCGTCTGACCTGGAGTAATACATGAAATCCCTGATCCGCCCTGCCGTGAGCGTGTTCGTTGCGCTGACGGTGATCACCGGTGTGGTCTACCCGCTGGCCGTGACTGGCGTCGCCAAGCTGGCCTTCCCGGACCAGGCCGCAGGCAGCCTGATCGTGAAGGACGGCAAGGCCATCGGCTCGTCGCTGATCGGCCAGAGCTTCACTGACCCGAAGTACTTCTGGGGCCGCCCGTCGGCCACCACCCCGATGGCCAACAACGCAGCCAACTCGATGGGTACCAACGCTGGGCCGCTCAACCCGGCGCTGGTCGACGCGGTGAAAGGCCGCGTCGAGGCGCTGCGGGCCGCCGACCCCGGCAACAACGCGCCGGTGCCGGTGGACCTGGTCACCACCTCGGCCAGCGGCATGGACCCGCACATCAGCGTCGCGGCGGCGCAGTACCAGGCCGCCCGCGTGGCGCGTGTGCGCGGCCTCGGCGCCGACGCGGTGAAGTCATTGATTGAGCGCCACACCGAGGGCCGCTTGTTCGGCGTCCTTGGGGAAGCGCGCGTCAACGTGCTGCAACTCAACCTCGATCTCGACCAGGGCGCGCACCGCTGAACGCGCGCTCGGTGGAAGAATGGGCCCATGCCCGACACCCGCCCCGACCCCGACCAACTGCTCGCGCGCCTGAAGGAAGAAGAGGCGCAGGCGCAGCGCGGCAAGCTGAAGATCTTCTTTGGCGCGTCGGCCGGCGTGGGCAAGACCTACGCGATGCTGTCGGCGGCGCGCAGCCTGAAACAGCAAGGGGTCGCCGTGCTGATCGGCGTGATCGAGACGCACGGCCGCGCCGAGACCGAAGCCCTGGTCGGCGGCCTCGAGCGACTGCCGCTCAAGGAAGTGAGCTATCGCGAGCGCACGCTGAAGGAGTTCGACCTCGACGGCGCGCTGGCGTGCAAGCCGCAGCTCATCCTCGTCGACGAACTCGCACATTCCAACGTGCCCGGCTCGCGCCACCCCAAGCGCTGGCAGGACGTGGACGAGCTGCTCGACGCCGGCATCGACGTCTGGTCGACGATGAACGTGCAGCACCTGGAAAGCCTGAACGACGTCGTCAGCGGCATCACCGGCATCCGCGTCTGGGAGACCGTGCCCGATCACGTGTTCGACGAGACCGACGAGGTGGTCATCGTCGACCTGCCGCCCGACGAACTGCTGCAGCGTTTGAAGGAAGGCAAGGTCTACCTGCCGCAGCAGGCCGAGCGCGCGGTGCGCAACTTCTTTCGCAAGGGCAACCTGATCGCGCTGCGCGAGTTGGCGCTGCGCCGCACCGCCGACCGCGTCGACGACGAGATGCTGCAGTACCGCCGCACGATGTCGGGGGCGCCGGTGTGGCAGACGCGCGAATCGCTGCTGCTGTGCATCGGCCCCGACGAGCGCTCCGAGAAGCTGGTGCGCGGCACCGCGCGCATGGCGGCGCAGCTCGACGTGCCGTGGCACTGCGTGGTTGTCGAGACGCCGCAGCTGCAGCGGTTGCCGGACGCCGCGCGACAGCGCATTCTCAAGGTGCTGAAGCTGGCGCAGGACGCCGGCGCGACGACCGCCACGCTGGTGGGCAACACACTGGCCACGACCATCGTCAAGTACGCGCACGAACACAACCTGTCGCGCGTGGTGCTGGGCCGCGACACGGGGCGGCTGCCTCGCCCGTGGCGCACGACGCTGGCCGAAGCGGTGGGCGCGCAAGGCAACGACCTCGACGTGATCCAGATCGCGCTGCCGCCGCACGAGCGCGGCAACCGCTGGCCGACCCCGCCGACGGCCGGCGACGAGGCCGGCGCCGCGATCACCGAGGCCTGGCAGCCGTACCTGTGGAGCGCAGCGATCTGCGCCGGCGTGACGCTGCTGACGGCGCCGCTGTATGCGGTGCTGGAGCTGACCAACATCGTGATGGTGTTCCTGCTCGCCGTGGTGTTCGTCGCGGTGCGCTATGGGCGCGGGCCGGCGGTGATGGCGTCGTTCCTGAGTGTCGGCGCCTTCGACTTCTTCTATGTGCCGCCGCGCTTCACCTTCAGCGTCAGCGACGCACAGTACCTGCTGACCTTTGCGGTGATGCTGGTGGTGGCGCTGGTGATCGGCCAGATGACGGCGGGGCTGAAGTTCCAGGCGCGCGTGGCGACACAGCGCGAAGAGCGTGTCGGCGCGCTGTACGCGATGTCGCGCGACCTCTCGGGCGCACTGATGGTGGAGCAGATCGCCGAAATCGCGGCGCGCTTCCTGAAATCGGAGTTCGAGGCCCGCGCGGCGGTGATGGTGGCCGACCTGCAAGACCGCGTGGCGCTGCCGCCACCGTCGCCCACCTCGCCAGCCGGCATCGACGCCGGCGTTGCTCAGTGGGCCTTCGACCATGCCGAGGCCGCCGGCTACGGCACCGACACGCTGCCCGGCTCGCCGGTGCTGTACCTGCCGCTGAAAGCGCCGATGCGCGTGCGCGGCGTGCTGGCCATCGAGCCCAAGAGCCCGGCGCGCCTGATCGGCCCCGAGCAGCGCCGCTTGCTCGACACCTGCGCGTCGCTGCTGGCGATCTCGCTGGAGCGTATTCACTATGTCGACGTCGCGCAGGCCACCACGGTGCAGATGGAGTCCGAGCGCCTGCGCAACTCGCTGCTGTCGGCGATCTCGCACGACCTGCGCACGCCGCTGGCCGCACTGGTCGGCATGGCCGAGTCGCTGGCGATGACGCAGCCCCCGCCGAGCGGCGCGCAGAGCGAGATCGTCGGCGCGATGCGCGAGGCGGCGCTGCGCATGAACTCCTTGGTCAACAACCTGCTCGACATGGCGCGCCTGCAGTCCGGGCAGGTGCAGTTGCATCAGCAGTGGCAGCCGCTCGAAGAAGTGGTGGGCAGCGCGTTGAAGGCGATGAGCGGCACGCTGGACCCGAAGCGCGTGCGCGTGGCCTTGCCCGACGACCTGCCACTGTTGAACATCGACGCGGTGCTGATCGAGCGCGTGCTGTGCAACCTGCTCGAGAATGCGGTGAAGTACACGCCGAGCGGCAGCCTGATCGAGATCGGCGCGAGTTCATCGAGCGACGTGGTGCGCGTGCTGGTCGACGACCACGGCCCGGGCTTGCCCAAGGGGCGCGAGGAGGCGATCTTCCAGATGTTCGAGCGCGGCCGCAAAGAGAGTGCCACCCCCGGTGTCGGCCTCGGCCTCGCGATCTGCCGCGCCATCGTCGAAGCGCACGGCGGCACGATCCGCGGCGAGACGCGGCCGCGGGGCGGTGCGCGTTTCACCGTCGAGCTGCCGCGCGGCGTGCCGCCGTCGCTCGAGGACATCGAAGATGTCAAGCCAGCGCAAGAGCACATATGAGCGAAGCGACGCCCCGCGTGCTGGTGGTCGAAGACGAAGCCGAGATCCGGCGCTTCGTGCGCCTGTCGCTGGAGCGCGAAGGCTTCGAGGTGTTTGAGGCCGACGGCGTGCAGCGCGGGCTCGTCGAAGCCGGCACGCGCCGGCCCGACCTCGTCGTGCTGGACCTCGGCCTGCCCGACGGCGACGGCGTCGATTTGATCCGCGACCTGCGCAGCTGGTCGGACATGCCGGTGATCGTGCTGTCGGCGCGCAGCACCGAAGACGACAAGATCAGCGCGCTCGATGCCGGCGCCGACGACTACCTGGTCAAGCCCTTCGGCGCCGGCGAACTGCTGGCCCGCGTGCGCGCCCACCTGCGCCGCCGCGCCGGCAGCGGCGCGGCCGGCAACCCGCTGATCGAGTTCGGCGACGTGAAGATCGACCTGATGCACCGCAGCGTCGAGCGCGCCGGCGTGGCCCTGCACCTCACGCCGATCGAGTACCGGCTGGTGACGCACCTGACGGCGCATCCGCACTGCGTGCTGACGCACCGCCAGGTATTGAAGGCCGTGTGGGGGCCCCACCATGCCGAAGACACGCACTACCTGCGCGTCTACATGGGCCAGCTGCGCAAGAAGCTCGAAGCCGACCCGTCGCAGCCCGCACACCTGCTGACGGAGACCGGCATCGGCTACCGCTTCGTGCCTTGAGCGCCGGTCGCCGCGAGTTATCGATCAGGCCTTCTTCAACGCCGACGCATCGATCGGCAGCGAGCGCAAGCGTTTGCCGGTGGCCGCATAGATCGCGTTGACCACGGCCGGCGCAATCGGCGGCGTGCCCGGCTCGCCGATGCCGCCGGGCTTCTCGGTGCTGGGCAGGATGTGCACCTCGACCTTGGGCATCTCGTTCATGCGCAGGATCGGGTAGTCGTGGAAGTTCCCCTGCTCGACCTTGCCGTCCTTCAGCGTGATCTTGCCGTAGAGGGCAGCGCTCAGGCCGTAGACGATGGCCCCTTCGATCTGACGGCGGATGATCTCGGGGTTGACCGTCATGCCGCAGTCCACCGCGGCGACCACACGGTGCACCTTGGGCACGCCGTCGGCACCCACCGACACCTCGGCCACCTCGGCCACATAGCTGCCGAAGCTCTGCGCCACCGCGATGCCGCGGGCCACGCCGGCCGGCAGCGGCTTGCCCCAGCCGGCCTTCTCGGCCGCCGCTTCGAGCACGCCTTTGTAGCGCGGCTGTTGGCTCAGCAGCCCACGGCGGAACTCGAACGGGTCTTTCTTCGCCGCGGCAGCCATCTCGTCGATGAACCCTTCGATGAAGAAGATGTTCTGCGAATGCCCGACCGAGCGCCAGAACCACACCTGCGGACCGGGCTCGCGCCGGCCATAGGCAATGCGCTGATTGGCGATGTCGTAAGGGTGGTCCGCGATGCCCTCCATCGCGAGCTCGTCGACACCGTTGTCCGGGATCTTCATGAAGCCCGAAGCTGCCATGATCGACGGCGAACCCACACCGACGCTCAACATGGTGGGCTTGCCCTGCGCGTCGACCGCACCCGAGAAGCGCGCCACTGAGGCGGGCCGGTAGAAGCCTGCCGTCATGTCGTCTTCGCGGCTGTAGATCAGCTTCACCGGCTTGCCGCTGATCTTGCTGAGCAGCGTGGCGTCGATCGCGAAGTCGGGCGCGAAGCGGCGACCGAAGCCGCCGCCGAGCATCATCGTGTTGATCTTGACCTTCGCCGGCGTGGCCTGCGCCACCTGCGCCAGGATGCCCTGCGCCGGGCCCTGGCTTTGCGTGCCGGCCCAGATCTCGACCTCGTCGCCCTTGACCCAGGCGGTGCAGTTCATCGGCTCCATGCAGGCGTGCGCAAGGTACGGGGCTTCGTACAGCGCGTCCAGCGTCGCGGCGCTGTTGGCGGCGGCGTCTCGCAGGTTGCCCACATCGGTGGCCACCGATTCGGCGCCGTCTGCGCCTTCGGTGAGCATGGCGCTCACCTTGGCCGACGACAGATCGGCATGGGCGCCCAGGTCCCACTGGACCTCGAGCGCATCGCGTCCCGTTTTGGCCGCCCAATAGCCGTCGGCCAATACGGCCACGCCGCTGGGCAGCGTGATGACCTGCCGCACGCCCTTGACGGCCTTGGCTTTGGCCTCGTTCGCGCTGGCCAGCTTGGCGCCGGGCAGCGGCGCACGCGCCATCACGGCCACCAGCAGGCCGGGCACCTGCGCGTCGATGCCGTACTTCGCCGTGCCGTTCACCTTGGCGGGCGTGTCCAGCCGCTTGAGCGGCTTGCCCAGCAGCTTGAAGTCCTTGCTGTCTTTCAGCGTCGGGTTGGCGGGCACGGCCCGCGCCGAGGCGGCCGCCACCAGCGCGCCGTAACTGAGCTTCTTGCCGTTGGGAGCGATCACCTGGCCGTTGGCGGTGCGCAGCGACGACGCATCGAGCTTCCATCGCTCGGCGGCGGCCGCCACCAGCATCTCGCGCGCGGCGGCGCCGGCCTTGCGCAGGGGCTCCCAGTGCGCACGCACCGTGGTGCTGCCGCCGGTGGCCTGCATGCCGAACATCGGGTTGTTGTAGGCCTTGTCGACCGGCGCCTGCTCGACGCTCACCTTGCTCCAGTCGGCGTCGAGTTCCTCGGCCAGCAGCATCGGGATGGCAGTGAGCACGCCCTGCCCCATTTCGGCCGAGCCGCACACCACGGTGACGCGGTTGTCGGGCGTGATGCGCAGATAGGCGTTGGGAGCAAAGACGGCTGCGGTGCTGGCTGCCAGCGCGCGCCCCGTGGCCGTGGGCAGCGCGAATCCAACCACCAGCGCCGCGGCGCCGCTGGTCTTGAGAAAGCGACGGCGCGAGGGGCTGTTCAGCGCGGTGGCGTCGAGCGTGGTGTGGTCCATGGTCAGGCTCCCTTCACAAGGGCGACCGATGCGTCCTTGATGGCCGCGCGGATCTGGTTGTAGGTGCCGCAGCGGCACAGGTTGCCGCTCATCGCGCTGTCGATGTCCGCATCGGTGGGCTTCTTCTTGTCGGCCAGCAGCGCGCAAGCGCTCATGATCTGGCCCGACTGGCAATAGCCGCATTGCGGCACATCGTGGCTGACCCACGCGGCCTGCACCGCCTTGCCGGTGCGGGTGTTGCCTATGCCTTCGATGGTGGTGACCTTCTTGCCGGCCGCCGCCGACAACGGGGTCGAACAGGAACGCACCGGCTGGCCGTCCAGATGCACGGTGCAGGCGCCGCACAGCGCCATGCCGCAACCGAACTTGGTGCCGGTCAGCTGCAACTGCTCGCGCAGCGCCCACAGCAGAGGCATGTCGCCATCCGCATTGATTGAGACCGCCTTGCCGTTGACTGAGATCTTGATCATGGGGTGTCTCCGTGGGATCCAGCCGAGCCAGGTCGGGGTCGCGATGCGGGAGCGTGAGCGTAGCGCAATCGCTGCGGCTTTGCAGGCCGCAGCGCGGGTCGTGCGACCGACGCACATCGACTCCCTGCCGCCGGTCGCTCCTATGATTGGCGCGGCGGCTGATGGCCCCGCGTCGCGGGACCGGCCCCCGCGGTGACGGAGACCCAGTGCATGGACATCGAGGAGATCCGCAAGGCCGTGCGGGCCACCGTCGAATCGATCGCGCCGGAATCCGATGTGCAACGGATGCAGTCGGACCGGCCCTTGCGCGAGCAGCTCGAGCTCGATTCCTTGGACTGGGTCAACCTGATGGCCGGCCTGCACGACAGGCTGCAGGTCGACATCCCGGAATCCGACCAGACCCAGCTCACGACACTGGATTCGATCGTTGCGTACATTGCATCGAGGCTCGCGCAGCCTCCTGGCGAGGCGGTGCGCGCGCTGGCGGACGCCTCCGCCGAGCTTCCCCGCACGCACCACCTGGTCGACGGCACCCCGGTCACGTTGCGGCCGATCCGCGCCGACGACGCGCCGCTGGAGGCCGACTTCGTCCGACGCCTGTCCACCGAATCCCGCTACAAGCGATTCATGGTCACGCTGCGCGAGCTGCCGCCATCGAAGTTGAAGTACCTGACGGACGTGGACGGCGTCCATCACGTGGCGCTGGTCGCGACCGTGGACCGCGCGGGGCAGGAAGTCCTGGTGGGCGTGGTCCGCTACGTGGTCGACCCCACCGGCGCGGGCTGCGAGTTCGCGGTCGCTGTCGACGATGCCTGGCAGGGCTCGGGGGTGGCCGGCTTCCTGATGCACGCACTGATGGACGTTGCGCGCGCCCGAGGCTTGACCCGCATGGAGGGGATGGTGTTGGCGAGCAACCGCAAGATGCTGAAGTTCACGCGCCAGCTGGGGTTCAGCCTGCAGCGCGACCCCGACGACCGCGAAACCGTCCGCGCGCTGCGCACGCTTTGAAGCCGCGCCGTCGCGCGCCCAGCCTTCAGCGCTTGCGCGCCAGCGTCAGGCCGTCGCCAACGGTCAGCAGGGCAAGCTCGACGCGCTCGTCGTGGTGCAGCTTGTCGTTCAGCGCCTGCAGCGCGGCGGTGTCGGCGTCCTTCGCCGGCAGCGCAACGGCGCCGCCCCACAGCATGTTGTCGAACGCGATCAAGCCCCCGGTGCGCAGCAGCTTCAGGCAGCGCTCGTAGTAGTTGTCGTAGTTCGACTTGTCGGCGTCGATGAAGGCGAAGTCGTAACTTGCGGCCTCGCCGGCGGACAGCCGCGCGTCCAGCGTCTGCTGCGCCGGCGCCAACACGAGTTCGATCTTGTGCTCCACGCCGGCCTGCTTCCAGAACGGCCGCCCGATGCGGGTGAACTCGTCGCTGATGTCACAGGCGAGCACGCGGCCGTCGTCAGGCAGCGCCAACGCCACCGCGAGCGCGCTGTAGCCGGTGAAGGTGCCGATCTCGATGGTGCGCCGTGCGCCCAGCAGCTTGACCAGCAGCGCCATGAACTGGCCCTGGTCGGGCGAAATCTGCATGCCGGCCTGCGGATGTGGGCGCGTCGCGTCGCGCAGCGCCGTCTGCGCCGGGTGTTCGCGCAGCGAGTGGTCGAGCACGTACTGGAACAGCCGATCGTCGATCTGTACGGTGCGCAGCGTCATGGTTCGGCCCTCGCGAATGAGGGGATTGTGCGTGTTGCCCTGTTTGCTCGGACTCGCGATTCTTCCGGCGGTCATCCGGGTTCGCAAAATCGCGCCACGCTGGCGGAGTCGCAAGAGATTCCGCCCACTGACGAGCTGCTGCGTCGCTTGCGTGAAGCCGGACTGTGAACGCGCGGCCGCCGCCGCAGGGCAACGCGGCGATCAGCCCGATGGGCGCTTGCAGTGGCGGCAACCCGCCGGGCGCGAGACTCAGGAATTCGCCGGCTTGAAGTGGCGCGCTTCGAGCAGCTTGGCGTTCGTGAGGTGCAGCGCCAGAAGCACCCGTTCCAGCCAGCTCAGCGGTTGAATCCGCCCGTCCGGCATGGCCAGCACCGGACCGAGGATGGGCTCGTCTTCGATCTTGGACTCCTGGTACTCCGGAGCTCGCACTGCTTCGTTCATGTCTGTCCCCTTTCGCCGCATTTCACAAGCTGTCCATGACGCCGATGCGCTCATGTAACAAAGTGTATTCCGCGCTGCAAGCTTAACCAGAAAAAGAGCTTCGGTGGGACGATTTCTGTGGGGCGCGGTGCGGCGTTGCGAGGACGTGGAGGCGGGCAGGGCGCCCCAGCGCAGCCCCACGGACGAGGGGTGGTCCCGCAGTGCGGGCGGTGCAATGATGCCCAAGCCGCCAATCGGAGGTGACCATGATCCGACTGATCGTCATTGCGCTGATCCTCGCCTTGCCACACATCGCGCATGCGATCGACAAGTGCAGGGCGACCGACGGTCGTGTCGACGTCTCCGATGGGCCGTGCGCGACGACGCTGCCGTCGACGAAGGGCGACGCCGTGGCGGGCAGATTGCAGCCGACCTTGCAGGCGCAAGCGTCCCCGACCATGGATCCCGAGCAACTGTTGCGCGCGGAGCCGCCGCGCAGCGTGCAGAGTCCCAAGCCGGCTGTGCGCAAGCACAGCGAATTCGCAGAAGCCACCCCTTCGCGCCTGGTGGCGGTGATTGCCGTGCTCGAAGACCTCGACGGCGACGGCCAGGATTGCGAATGGGCGCTGAAGGGCTCGGGGCGCAGCATGGCGGCGTGTGCGCGCTTCCTGCCGCAGATGATGGGCAACGGCGCATGGAGCCAAGCGGTCGCGGAGTTGCGGGCGCTGGAGCGCGATCGTGCGTTCGCACAAGGGCAGCGCACCCAGATCGACCATGCCCGGCGCCTGATCGAGCGGGCCTCCAGCAGCTCGCGATTCGCGAACGCGCGCTTGTTTTCGGCTCGCTGAACTTGCTCGATCCGGCAGCGGCTAAGGCGCGGTGCCGGGCCGCGTGGTCGAGTAGATGTGCCACACCGCGATGAACATCGCCGCGATCGCGGGGCCCACGACGAAACCGTTGATGCCGAACACCGCCATGCCGCCGAGCGTCGTGATCATCACCACGTAGTCGGGCATGCGCGTGTCCTTGCCCACCAGCACCGGCCGCAGCAGGTTGTCGACCAGGCCGATCACGAGCACGCCGTAGGCGATCAGCGCAATGCCCTGCCAGATGGCGCCGGTGATCAAGAAGTAGAGCGCGACCGGCAGCCACACCAAGCCGGCGCCGACGGCCGGCAGCAGCGACAGGAAGGCCATCAGCACCGCCCACAGCAAGGCCGCGCCGACGCCGAGGAACCAGAACGCGATGCCGCCCAGCACCCCTTGGACGGCAGCCACCAGCAGATTGCCTTTCACCGTCGCACGGATCACGGTGGCGAACTTGTCGAGCAACTCCTGCTTGTGCCGGGGCGCCAGCGGGATCGCGCGCCGCACGGCACGCGCCACGCCGTCGCCATCGCGAATCAGGAAGAACGCGAGGTACAGGGTGATCAGCAGGCCGGTGACGAATTCAAAGGTGTTCTGGCCGATGCTGAACGCCTGCGTCGCGATGAACTGGCTGCCCTGCGCCAGCGCGGCGGCCACCCGGCGCTGCAGGGTGTCGAAGTCGGCCAACCCGAAGCGCTCGAGCAGCGCCGTCATCCAGCCGGGCAGCGCGGCGAACACGCCGCGGAAGTAGAGCGCCGGATTCAGCTCGCCCGATTGCATTCGCTGGTAGACCAGCGCCGCTTCGCGCGCCAGCGACGCGGTGACGAGCGCGAACGGAAGAACGACCAGGACCAGCACGATCAGAAGCGTCAGCAGCGCCGCCGGCGTTCGACGCCCGTTCAGCCGCGGCAGCAGGCGGCGGTACAGGGGCGCGAACAGCAACGCGATGATCGAGCCCCACAGGATCGCCCCGTAGAACGGCAGCAGGATCCAGCCGAGGGCGAGGGAGACGGCGACCAGCAGCAACAGCAGCGCCCGGTTCTCCAGGTATGTCGACACATGTTCATCGGACGGGTTCATCGGGGGCCTCGCGGGCATGCCGGGATCAGCGCTGACATCGTATCGGCGAAGCACCCATCCGTCGGCGCAGGCGCGCCACGAGCTTGCGCAGCTCCTCGGCCCACAGCACGACACTGGCCAGCGCCAGCAGCGGCAGCAGCGCGGCCGCCGGCAGCGGCACGGTGTGGAACATCGCGTTCATCGGCGGCGCATAGAGCACTGCCGCCTGCAGCAGCACGCTCAGCACCAGCCCGCCGAGCAGCCACGGATTTTCCAGCAGCCTCAGACGCAGGGCCGAGCGCGTGGCGGACTGGCAGTTCAGCACGTTGAACCACTGGCACATCGCCAGCAGCGTGAAGGTCTCGGTGCGCACCTGGGCGATGTCGACACCGACACCGAGGCGCCAGGCGAACCAGCCGAAGGTCACGACCACCGTTGCCAGCGCCATCAGCGCCACGCGGGCGAGCATCGGGCCATCCACCAGTGGATCGTCGCGCGGCACCGGGGCGCGCTTCATCTCGTCGCCGTCGGGCGGATCCATCACCAGGTTCACCGTCAGCGTGCCTTCGGTGACGATGTTGATCCACAGGATCTGCACCGCCGCCAGCGGCAGCGGATAGCCGCCGAACAGCGCGAGCAGCAGCACCACCACCTCGTCGATCGAGGTGGCGAACAGGTACAGGATCACCTTCTTCAGGTTGCCGTAGACGACCCGTCCCTGCTCGACCGCGCCGACGATGGTCGCGAAGTTGTCGTCGGTGACCACGATCTTGGCGGCGCTCTTGGCCACTTCGGTGCCGGTGATGCCCATCGCCACGCCGACGTCGGCTCGTGCCAGCGCCGGCGCGTCGTTGACGCCGTCGCCGGTCATCGCGACGACCTCGCCGCGCGCTTGCAGCGCCTCGACGATGCGCAGCTTCTGCGCCGGCTGCACGCGGGCGAAGACGGCAATGCGTTCGAGCTCGTCGCGCAGGTCGGCCTCTCCCATGCGCTCGAGTTCGGGGCCGTCGACGGCGCGGTCGGCGTCGCGCGCGATGCCCAGTTCGCGGGCGATCGCCAGGCCCGTGAGCTTGTGGTCGCCGGTCACCATCACCGGCCGGATGCCGGCGGCGCGGCATTCGGCCACCGCCACCTTGACCTCCTCGCGCGGCGGGTCGATCTGGCCCACGAGGCCGAGCAGGCGCGCCCGGCCGGCCAGCGCATCGAAGCCCGCGCCGAGGTCCAGCGGATCGTCTTCGACCACCGCCAACGCCAGCACGCGCAACGCGCGCGCGGCCAGCGCCTCGGCCGCCGCGCGCGCGGAATGCAGCGCCGCCGGGCCCTCGGCGGCGGTCAGGCGCAGCACCGCCTCCGGCGCGCCCTTGACGAACACGCGCCGCGGCGCGCCTGCCAGGCGATGGCGCGTGGCCATCAGCTGGGCGTCGGAATCGAAGGGCAGCTCGGCCTCGCGCGGTGCGTCGCGCGCCAGCGCGGCCAGGTCGACGCCCGCCTTGGCCGCGAGCACGCGCAGCGCGCCCTCGGTGGGGTCGCCCAGCACCGTCCACGCGCTGCGCCCGTTCTCGGGCGCGAGCAGCTCGGCGTCGTTGCACAGCGCCGCGGCGTGCAGCAGCGTGGCGAGTGCGGGGTCGGCGGCATCGGCGGGCCGCCCGCCTTCGGTGAGTGAACCCTCGGGGGCGTAGCCGATGCCGCCGACGGCGATCTCGCGCTCCCCCGGCAGCCACAGCGCCGTCACCGTCATCTCGTTGCGCGTCAGCGTGCCGGTCTTGTCGCTGCAGATCACGGTGGTGGAGCCCAGCGTCTCCACTGCCGCAAGGCGCCGGATGATCGCGCCGCGCGCGGCCATGCGCTGCATGCCCACCGCGAGCGCGATCGTCATCGCCACCGGCAGGCCCTCGGGCACCATCGAGACCATCTGGCTGATCGCCACCATCAGCAGCTCGGACAGCGGCAGCGAGCGCCACAGCCCCAGCAGCACGACGATCACGAACAGCGCCAGCGCCGCGGCGACCAGCCAGCGGCCGAACTGCTCGATGCGTTGTTCGAGCGGCGTCTTCGGGTCGGCGGCGGCCTCGGTGAGCCCGGCGATGCGCCCCACCTCGGTGTGCACGCCGCTGGCGACCACGACGGCGCGGGCGCGGCCGGCGGTGACGTAGGTCCCCGAATACACCATGTCGCGCCGATCGGCGAGGCCCGTGGCCTCCGAAAGCGCCGGCACCGCCTTGGCCACCGGCACCGATTCACCGGTGAGTGCCGCTTCGGCGACCTGCAGCTGCAACTCCTCGATGAGGCGTGCGTCGGCGCCCACCGCGTCGCCGGCCGCGAGCAGCAGGATGTCGCCCGGCACCAGCTCGCGCGCTTCGAGCGACTGTTCGCTGCCGCCGCGCAGCACGCGCACCCGAAGTTCGGACAGTCGTCGCAGCGCCGCCATCGAGCGCTCGGCGCGGCCTTCCTGCGCGGTGCCGATCAGCGCGTTGACGACCAGCACGGCCAGGATGACCAGCGCGTCGCCGCGATGGCCAAGCGCCACCGCGAGCACCGCGGCCACCAGGAGGATGTAGATCAGCGGGCTCTTGAACTGGCGCGCGAAGGTGCGCCAGAGCGGCCGCAGCGGCGCCTCGGGCAGCGCGTTGGGGCCATGTTCCGCGCGTCGGCGCTGTGCTTCGGCGCCCGACAGCCCTTCGCGCGTGTCGGTGTCGACGGCGCGGAGCACGTCGCCGACCTCCAGCGCATGCCAGGGTGTGGAAGCGGTGTCGAGGGCGGAGATGGGCACGTCGGGTCGTCGTGGAGGCCGCTTCGGTTTATGGTGTCACCGTCTCCATCCGCGGCAGCGACAAGGTGGCCACCGCGCCGCCGTCGGCCGCGTTGGCGAGCGTCGCGCGCCCGTGGTGCAGCTCGGCGATCTCCTTGACGAACGGCAGCCCGAGCCCGGTGCTCTTCTTGCGCGAGTGCGGCCGCGCGAGCGAATAGAACTTTTCGAACACCTTGTCCTCGGCGTAGTCCGGAATGCCGGGGCCGTGGTCGCGCACGCTCACGTCGACGCTGCGCGGGTGGACCGCCAGGCCGACGGTCACCGTGCCGCCTGGCGGCGAGAAGTCGAGCGCGTTGTCGATCAGGTTGGCGATCGCGCGGCGCAGCAGGAAGGCGTCGCCTTCGACAGTGGCATCGCCGTCGGGCTCGACCTGCACGCGCAGGCCGCGCGCCGCGCCGGCGGCTTGGGCGCTGGCGGCCAGCTCGTCGAGCAGCGGCCGCAGCGCCACCGGCGCCGTCTCGGCCAGGCTGCGCCGCGACTCCAGCGCCGTCAGCTCCATCATGCGGTCCACCAGCTCCTGGATGCGCTGCGTCTCGCGCACGATGTTGGCGACGAAGCGGCTGCGGTCGGCGTCGGGCATGGTCTCCTGCAGCAGCTCGGCGGCACCGCGGATCGCCGACAGCGGGCTCTTCACTTCGTGGGTGAGCGTCTGCACGTAGTCGGCCACGTAGTTGCGGCCGGCCAGCGCGTCGCGCATCTCGTCGTAGGCCGCGCCGATGGCGCCGAGCGCGCGCCGGCCGAGCCGCGGCAGGCTAAACGAGCGCTGCGCGCGCACATAGCGCACATAGTCGGCGATCAGGCCGAACGGCCGCACCAGCCACACCGAGACGATGAGGGCGAGCAGCAGCACCGCCACCACCGACGTGGCGCCGACCAGCATCGTCTTGCGCCGCGCCGCAGCGACGAACTGACCCAGGCTCTGCACCGGCTTGCCGGCGCTCACCGCACCGATGATCTGATCGTTGACGCGGATCGGCGCGGCCACGTACATCACCGAGGTGTGCGGGTCGCCGTCGACGTCGGCGCTGGTGCGCGCGCCGTAGGCGCCGCCGAGCGCGAGCCGCACGTCGTGCCATTGCGCGTAGTCCTCGCCCTCGTGACGGGCCTGCGAGTCGAACACCACGCGGCCCGCGCGATCGACCACCACGACACGCAACTCGACGCTGGTCTTCCTGAAGCCGTAGATGTCGGCTTCGAAGCGGCGCGCATACAGCGACTGGAACACCGGGCGCAGCGTGTCGGCCTGCAAGGTGCCGTCGGACGACGCGTGTTCGACGATCGCGGCCAGCAGGTAGGCCGTTTCCACCAGCGACTCCTCGGCCGATTCGCGGTAGCGCGGGTCGATGTCGCCGAGCAGGCGGACCATCAACAGGCCGACGCCGAACGCATAGGCGAGCAGGATGCCGATGAAGATGCGGGTGCGCTTGCTCACGCCAACGTGGCCGGCAGGTCCTCGGCCAGCGCATACCCGGTGCCGCGGTGGGTGCGGATCGGGTCGAGCTGCGGCGCCACCGCCTTCAGCTTCGCGCGCAGGGTCTTCACATGGGCGTCGACCGTGCGGTCCAGGCTTTCGCCGGGGTCGTCCCAGACGCGTTCGAGCAGCGTGTCGCGCGTGAACACATGGCCGGGGCGCGACGCGAGTGTCTTCAGCAGGCCGTATTCGTAGCGCGACAGTTCGAGCAGGCGGCCGTAGAAGCGGATCTGGCGCCGACCGTCGTCGATGGCGATCGGCGTCGCGGCCGCGCGGGGCGCCGCGGCAGCGGGCTTCGCTGCACGGCGCAGGATCGAGCGCACGCGCGCCACCAGTTCGCGCGGCGAGAACGGCTTGGCCACGTAGTCGTCGGCGCCCAGCTCCAGCCCGACGACGCGATCGATCTCGTCGCTGCGCGCGGTGAGGAACACCACCGGCACGTCGGTGAACTCGCGCAGCCGCTTGAACACCTCGAAGCCGCTGCTGTCGGGCAGGCCCACGTCGAGGATCACCAGCGCCGGCGACTGCGCGCGCAGCTGCGCCAGCGCGTCCTCGCCGGTGGCAACCCACGCGGGCTCGAAGCCGTCGGTGCGCAGCGCGTACTGCAACGTGTCGGCGATGCCCGGCTCGTCCTCGACGATCAGGATGCGCGGTTTCATGACTGCCCCTCGTCCGCGGAATACCGCGGCCGGTCCCCCGGGGGGACGTCGCTTGGCTTGGGGCGGCCCGGCGCCGCGCTCGCGAATGCGCTGGCCATCACTCGGTGGGCAGGAATCCCTCGATCGACAGGTAGCGCTCGCCGGTGTCGTAGTTGAAACCGAGCACCGTCGCGCCGCGCGGAAGGTCGGGCAGCTTCTGGGCGATCGCCGCGAGCGTGGCGCCCGAGGAAATGCCGACCAGGATGCCTTCTTCGCGGGCCGCCCGGCGCGCCATGTCCTTGGCGGCGTCGGCTTCGACCAGGATCACGCCGTCGAGCAGCGCGGTGTGCAGGTTCTTCGGGATGAAGCCGGCGCCTATGCCCTGGATCGGGTGCGGGCTCGGCTTGCCGCCGCTGATGACCGGCGACGCGCTGGGCTCGACGGCGAACACCTTGAGCCGCGGCCACATGGCCTTGAGCACCTGCGCGCAGCCGGTGATGTGCCCGCCGGTGCCCACGCCGGTGATCAGCGCGTCGATGCCGCTCGGGAAGTCGGCGGCGATCTCCTGCGCGGTGGTGCGCGCGTGGACCTCGATGTTGGCCGGGTTGTCGAACTGCTGCGGCATCCACGACCCCGGCGTGTCGGCCAGCAGTTCGTTGGCGCGCGCGATGGCGCCGTTCATGCCCTTCTCGCGCGGCGTCAGCACGAAGCTCGCGCCGTAGGCGAGCATCAGGCGGCGGCGCTCGATGCTCATGCTCTCGGGCATCACCAGCACCAGCTTGTAGCCCTTGACCGCGGCCACCATCGCCAGGCCGACGCCGGTGTTGCCCGAGGTCGGCTCGATGATCGTCGCGCCGGGCTTCAATGCGCCCGATGCCTCCGCGGCTTCGATCATCGACAGCGCGATGCGGTCCTTGATCGACCCGCCGGGGTTGCTGCGCTCGCTCTTCACGTACACGCTGTGCGTGGTGCCGAACAGGCGGTTGATGCGGATGTGCGGCGTGTTGCCGATGGTGTGCAGGATGTCGTTGGCGAGCATGGAACCTCCGAAGTGCCTGCGCATTATGCGGGGCGATAATTCATCGATGCACGCCCCGCTCCGCAACGACAGCTTCCTGCGCGCTTGCCTGCGCCAACCCACACCGCACACCCCGGTCTGGCTGATGCGCCAGGCGGGGCGCTACCTGCCGGAGTACCGCGCGACGCGCGAGCGCGCCGGCAGTTTCATGGGGCTCGCGACCAACACCGACTACGCGACCGAAGTAACGCTGCAGCCGCTGGAGCGCTACGCACTCGACGCGGCCATCCTGTTCTCCGACATCCTCACCGTGCCCGACGCGATGGGGCTGGGCCTCACATTCGCGGCGGGCGAAGGCCCGCGCTTCGCTTCGCCGCTGCGCGACGAGGCCGACGTGGCCAGGCTCGCGGTGCCCGATCTGGACAAGTTGCGCTACGTATTCGACGCCGTCACGTCGATCCGCCGCGCGCTCGACGGCCGCGTGCCGCTGATCGGCTTTTCCGGCAGCCCGTGGACGCTCGCGTGCTACATGGTCGAAGGCTCGGGGTCGGACGACTATCGCCTGGTCAAGACCATGCTCTACGCGCGCCCCGACCTGCTGCACCGGGTGCTGGCGATCAATGCCGATGCGGTGGCGGCCTACCTCAACGCGCAGATCGACGCCGGCGCGCAAGCCGTGATGATCTTCGACAGCTGGGGCGGCGTGCTGGCCGACGGCGCGTTCCAGACCTTCAGCCTTGCCTACACGCAGCGCGTGTTGCGGCAGGTGAAGACCGAGCACGAAGGCCAGCGCATTCCGCGCATCGTGTTCACCAAGGGTGGCGGGCCGTGGCTGGAAGAGATGGCGGCGATCGGGCCCGACGTGCTGGGGCTCGACTGGACCGTCAACCTCGGCCAGGCGCGACGGCGTGTCGGCGCGCAGGTCGCACTGCAAGGCAACCTCGACCCCAACGTGCTGTTCGCCCAGCCGCAGCAAATACGCGCCGAAGTGATCAAGGCGCTGGACAGTTTCGGTCCGCCGCTGAACGCCGACGGCAGCAGCGCGGGGCACGTGTTCAACCTCGGTCATGGCATCAGCCAACACACCCCGCCGGAAAACGTCTCGGTGCTGGTCGATACCGTACACGAGCATTCCAGGCGCCTGCGAGAGCGTCGCTGAGCGTGGCGTCAAGCCCCGATCGACGTGAAATTTTTCGACGGTCTCTCACTCAGGGCTTGACTTATCCCCAAATTTGCTTTTGGGCGAATCGACGCACCGAGGTGCTGCAGCGCAGCATGCGGTTTCTACTGATGCGCCGTAAGTGCTTGATTTCATTAGTGCTCGGTCCTTGCTCCGAAAGCGTGCATTGCAGCAGCAAGGGCGCCGAATCAAGCATTTAGGCCAGCTTTGGGCAGGTTGCCCACAAAGTTATCCACAGGCAAAGTGGGAAAATTCAAAACGTGATTGAAATCATAGGCTTAGTAGCCATTTCTGATAGCGCTATGAACTTCGATGTGTAACTCCGCTACAACGCTCTGCGATGCCTGAGACGATTGCCCTGCGCGTCGCCGTGGAGACCCCACATCACACTGGTGTCAGTGCGCCATTGACCTACACCAGTGAGTGCCTGCTGTCGCCGGGAACGCTCGTGCGGGCGCCACTCGGGCGGCGCGAGGTGCCTGGCGTGGTGTGGCATGGGGGTGTCGACGCGAACGGCGCGCCTGGCTTGCGGCCGCTGACGCAGGCGCTGCGTTCGCTGCCGCCGATGACATCCGCGTGGTGCGAGCTGGTCGAGTTCGCGGCCGGCTACTACCAGCGCGGCATCGGCGAAGTGGCGCTGTCGGTGCTGCCGCCGGAACTGCGCAAGCTCGACGATGCGCAAATCGCCAACCGCATCGCCAAACTGACCCAGCGTTTGAATCACGACGCGGCGACTGTCGCTGCGCCACCACAGCCCGCGCTCAGCGCCGAGCAGGCGCAGGCGCTGGAACGGCTGGCCACGCTCGGCACCGCAGGCGGGGCGGGCGTCGCCTTGCTGCACGGCGTGACCGGCAGCGGCAAGACCGAGGTCTACCTGCGCGCCGCCGAGCGCACGCTGGCCGCTGGCCGGCAGGCGCTGGTGCTGGTGCCCGAGATCAACCTCACGCCGCAGCTCGAGGCGCGCTTTGCCGAGCGCTTCGCCGGCCGCCACATCGTCTCCTTGCACAGCGCGTTGACGCCGGCGCAACGACTGCGTCACTGGCTGGCGGCGCACCTGGGCCTGGCCGACCTCGTGCTCGGCACGCGGCTGGCGGTGTTCGCCTCGATGCCGCGGCTCGGGCTGATCGTGGTCGACGAGGAACACGACCCGTCTTACAAGCAGCAGGAGGGTGCGCGCTACTCGGCGCGCGACCTCGCGGTGTACCGCGGCAAGCTCGAAGCGGTGCCGGTCCTGCTCGGTTCGGCGACGCCGTCGCTGGAGACCTGGCAGCGCACCAACGAAGGGCGCTACCTGCGCCTCGGCCTGCCGTCGCGCATCGGCGGTGGCGCGCTGCCGCGGGTGCGGCTGGTCGACATGAACCTGCTGCCCAAGACCAAGGGGGCCAACACGACCCTGTCGCCGCCGCTCGTGGACGCGCTGCAGCAGCGCATCGAACGCGGCGAACAAAGCCTGGTGTTCCTGAACCGCCGCGGCTATGCGCCGGTGCTGCACTGTGGCGACTGCGGCTGGAAGAGCGGCTGCCCGCATTGCAGCGCCTGGCGTGTGTTCCACAAGCTCGACCGTACGCTGCGCTGCCACCACTGCGGTTTCACCGAGCGCGTGCCGCGCGCCTGCCCCGACTGCGGCAACCTCGACATCGCACCGATCGGCCGCGGCACCGAGCGCGTCGAGGAGCAGCTGGCCGAGTTGCTGCACGGGGCGGACGGCAAGCCGGCCCGCATCGCCCGCATCGACGCCGACTCGACGCGCCTGAAGGGCTCGCTCGAAGCGCAGCTCGGCGCAGTGCATGCCGGCGATGTCGACGTGTTGGTGGGCACGCAGATGGTGACCAAGGGGCACGATTTCCGGCGCATCACGCTGGTCGCCGCGGTGAACCCCGACACCTCGCTGTTCAGCAGCGACTTCCGCGCGCCGGAACGGCTGTTCGCCTTGCTGATGCAGGCGGCGGGCCGGGCCGGGCGCAACGCACTGCACGCCGAACGCAGCGAGATGTGGGTGCAGACCTGGCACCCGCAGCACGCGCTGTACGCGGCGCTGCGCCAGCATGACTTCGAGGCCTTTGCGGCGAGCCAGTTGAAGGAGCGCGAAATGGCTGGCCTGCCGCCGTATTCGCACCTCGCGATGATGCGGGCCGACGCCCGCACGCCGGAGGCAGCGCGCGGCTTCCTGCAGGCCGCGGCACAGATCGCCGCGACCGTGGCCGGCGCCGACGCCGTGATGGTCTACCCGCCGGTGCCGCTGGGCGTGGCGCGGGTGGCCGATGTCGAACGCATGCAGATGCTCGTCGAGTCGCCGTCGCGCATCGCGTTGCAGCGCTTCCTGGCGCAATGGCTGCCGCTGCTGCGCGACCTGCGCGGCAGTCGCACCGGCGCCGGCGAACGCATCCTGCGCTGGGCGGTCGACGTGGATCCGTTGTCGATCTGAAGGCTACGGCAGCAAGCCGGCCACACGCGCCGCCAGGCTTTGCTTCTGCGCCACCGCGCTGCCGAGCACGGCGAAGCCGAGCAGCGCGCCGTCGGGCCCGTGGAACAGCGCCGTGCAGCCGTCGTCCGACAGCTCGGTGCTCCAGCTGCCGGGCGCATCGAGCGGCGGCGGGCAGACGACCGTGGGGCAGGCCGGCGTCTTCACCGTGACCGGCATCGCCGGGTAGACCACCGGCGTCGGCGTTCCGGCCAGCGTGGCGGCGAGCGCGCGCGACTGCTGCATCAGCGGCAACACGAATGGCAGCGTGTGGCCCTCGACTTCGGCGCAGTCACCGACCGCGTAGACATGCGGCGCCGAGGTGGCGAGCCAGCGATTCGTGACCACGCCGCGGTGCACGGCGAGTCCGGCCTGCTGGGCCACCGCCGTGCGCGGGCGCAAGCCGATCGCCGACAGCACCAGGTCGGCGTCGATGGCGCTGCCGTCGCTGAGCGTGAGGCGCAGCCGCTGCCCGACATGGTCGATGCGGCTCGCCGCGACGTCGAAACGGAACTGCACCCCGGCGGCTTCGAGCCGCAGACGCAGCCGCTCGCTCGCTGCGGCGGGCAGCAGGCGCGCGAGCGGTCGGTCGGCCAGGTCGATCACGAGCGGCGCCTTGCCGTGCGCCAGCAGGTCGTTCGCAAACTCGCAGCCGATCAGGCCGGCGCCGAGGATCGCGACCGTCTTCGCGCCGTCGAGGCGATCGGCGAAGCGCGCATAGTCGTCGAGGTCGTTGACCGACAGCACCGTGTCGGCGGCGTCGCCTTCGAGCGGCAGGCGGATCGGGTCGGCACCGAGCGCGAGCACGAGGTCGCGGTAGGGCAGCATCTCGCCGTCGTCGAGGACGATCGTCTGCGCCGCCGTGTCGATGTGCCGCACGCCGCTTCGGGCGCGCACCGTCGCATTCAGTTCGGCGGCCATCTTCTCGGCCGGCTTCATGACCAGCGACTGGGCGGTCTTCTTGGCCGTCAGCGCGTTCGACAGCATCGGCTTCGAATAGAAGCCCGCATGGTCGCGGCTGATGACGACCAGCGGCGTGTCCTTGTCGAGCCGGCGGAACTCGCGGGCCACGCCGTAGCCTGCGAGTCCGCTGCCGAGAACCACGACCGGCAGCGTGCCCATCAGATCTCGACCATCTCGAAGTCGGCCTTGGCGACGCCGCAGTCCGGGCACGCCCAGTCGGCGGGAATGTCGTGCCACGCGGTGCCGGGGGCGATGCCCTCATCGGGCAGGCCGGTGGCCTCGTCGTAGATGAAGCCGCAGACGATGCATTGAAAAGTCTTCATGGTGTCTATTCTCGGATGTTGGTGTGATTGGTCGGACGGCGAGGCAGCGACTTACGCGGCGACTCGATCCAGCGTGGCCTGGTAGTTCTTCGCGTGGCGCTCTTCCACCTTGGCCAGCGCCGCGAAGCGCTTGGCGGCCTTGTCGAGCACGGCCTGGAACCGCTCGGCGTGTTCCTTCGATTCGAGGATCTGCTCGTCGATCTCCGCCACCGCCGCGGTGTGGCCTTCGGCCACCGCTGCGTTGCGAAAGCTGGGGTACATCTCGGTGTACTCGTAGGTCTCGCCTTCGATGGCGAACTGCAAGGCGCGCTGCGGCGTCATGTTGGCCTTGGGGAACAGCAAGTCGGCGTGGCCGAACGCGTGCAGCAGCTCCTGCTCGGCCGTGTCTTCGAAGACTTTTGCCGTCGCCTCGTCGCCCATCGCGCGGCACAGCCGGGCGAAATAGCGGTACTTGATGTGCGCCATCGACTCGCCGGCAAACGCCGATTCGAGGTTCTTGATGGTCACCGATGCGGGGTCGTGGAAGGGGCTGGACATGGGGTTCTCCTGATGAAAATCTGCGATGGAACGAATGCTAGGGATCAGGAGGTCATTCGTAAATTCGATTAACGGCATGGCTGCGATAGTTTTCATAAACAATCACTGACCGGCGCCCAAGGCCCACGCGAGCAGCGAGAAGCTCGCGAACGCGAGCACCGTGCTGGCCATGATGATGCGTGCCACGCGGCCGTTGTCGGCGCCGTAGCGCTCGGCCAGCAGCGACACGTTGCTCGCGCTCGGCAGCGCCGCCGCGAGCACCAGCACGGTGAGGCCGAAGGTCGGCACCGCCGCGCCCGCCGCGCGCGCGACCAGCCCCATGCTCAGCACCAGCAGCGGGTGGATCAGCAGTTTGAACAGTGCCACCGGCAAGTACTGGCGCACCGGCGTGCGCGTGTGCGCATGCCGGCCGGCACGCCACAGCACCGAACCGATGGTGAACAGCGCCACCGGCGTGGCCGAGTCGCCGAGCATCTTGACGATCTGCGCCAGCGGGCCAGGCCACTGCAGGCCGGTGGCCGCGAACAGCGCGCCGAGCACGATGGCCCAGGGCAGCGGGTTGGTTGCTGCGCTGCGCAGCGAACGCAGCATCGACGACAGCGCCCCGGCCGAATCGGCCACGCCGTCGGCGCGTTGCGACTGCGCCAGCGCGATGCACAGCGTGCTGGTGACGATGAGGTCGACGAGCACGGTGCCGATCACCGGGCCGGCGGCGCGCTCGCCGAACAGCGCGACCAGCAGCGGCACGCCCATGAAGCCGGTGTTCGGGAAGGCCGCCACCAGCGCGCCGAAGGCCGCGTTCTTCATGTCGACGCCGGCGCTGCCGTCACCGCGGCGCAGCGTCACGGCCAGCGTGAAGAACACCATCAGCAGCGCACACAACCCGTAGACGCCGATCAGCACCGGGTCGATCAGCTGCGCGAACGGCATGCTCGAACCGAAGCGAAACAGCATGCACGGCAGCGCGAAGAACAGCACGTAGATGTTCAGCCCCGGAATCGCCGCTTCGGGCAGCACGCGGCGCTGCGACGCCAGGTAGCCGCACAGCACGAGGGCGAAGAACGGAATGGTGACGGCGAGGGTCGCTTGCATCGAGACGCGAGTATCGCCGTGCGAAACACGCCTCAGCGAAACCGCCGCCCGAGGCTAAGAACCTATCCGCCAATAGGAAGGCCCCGCGTCGGGCCGCTAGGCTCGAATCGACGCCGGGCCGTCGGCGGGGGCGCCTCTGATCGGCTCTTGCTCGGTCGACATGTCGCGCCGGATACGCCCCCGGTCCAGCATCACCACCCGCTGCGCCATCGCGATCGTCTCGCTGCGATGCGCGACGATGATGCGCGTCAGCGCGATCTGGCGGATGGCCGAGTTCACCGCCTGCTCGTTTCCGCTGTCGAGGTGGCTGGTCGCTTCGTCGAGCACCAGGATGCGCGG
>JBGQEX010000018.1:0-45464 GCA_041496605.1 Piscinibacter sp. | reverse complement strand
GAAATAAGGGGACAGATAGCCGCGGTCGAATTGCATGCCCTCAACGAGTTCCAGCTCATTGGCGAGGCTCTTGCCGTCTTCCACTGTGATAACGCCTTCCTTGCCGACCTTCTCCATAGCGTCGGCGATGATCTTGCCCACTTCATCGTCGCTGTTGGCGGAGATGGTGCCGACCTGCGCGATTTCCTTGCTGGTGGTGGTGGGCTTCGATTGCTTCTTCAGCTGCTCGACCAGGGCCGTGACGGCCTTGTCGATGCCGCGCTTGAGGTCCATCGGGTTCATGCCGGCGGCCACGTACTTCATGCCTTCGCGAATGATGGCCTGGGCCAGCACGGTGGCGGTGGTGGTGCCGTCACCCGCGACGTCGCTGGTCTTGGAAGCGACTTCCTTGACCATTTGCGCGCCCATGTTCTGGAGCTTGTCCTTGAGCTCGATTTCCTTGGCCACGGACACACCGTCCTTGGTCACGGTGGGGGCGCCGAACGAGCGCTCGAGCACCACGTTGCGGCCCTTCGGGCCCAGCGTCACTTTGACTGCATTGGCCAGGATGTTCACGCCCTCGACCATGCGATGACGAGCGTCACCACCGAAGACCACGTCTTTTGCTGCCATGTCTATTTCTCCGAATTCAGTTGTTCAAGCGTTTGCTGCGAATGCGACAAGGATCCGGGGGGATCACTTCTCGACGACGGCAAACAGATCCTCTTCGCGCATCACCAGCAGTTCATCGCCATCGACCTTGACAGTCTGGCCGCTGTACTTGCCGAACAGAACGCGGTCGCCGACCTTGATGTTCAGGGCGACAAAATCGCCTTTTTCGTTGCGTTTGCCGGGGCCCACAGCCAGCACTTCGCCCTGGTCGGGCTTTTCGGCGACGTTGTCGGGAATCACGATGCCCGAAGCGGTCTTGGTTTCTTGTTCGAGGCGCTTGACGATCACGCGATCGTGCAACGGACGAAGTTTCATAGCATCTCCTTGATGTCTCAGAACGAACTTCTACAGGGGGACGAGCGAAAGTTTGCGCTCATTCACTTTTCGACGGGGTGTGCTTCCAGCAAACCGAACCGTCGTTAGCACTCAATACACTTGACTGCTAGCAACACGCATTATAGGGCTGCGATGTTGCGTTTCAAGGGCCTGCCCCATCTCTGCAGCGGCGGTGAGTGATCCCACACCTTAGGCGTTTCGGTCGACAAGGTCCGCTCGTACCATGGCCCGGTTCGGCGCGCGTCGCGCCGGCTGTCACCTGGAGCGACCATGCCGACCCACTCTACCGCCCGCGCTTCCTCAGCGAAGCACAAGGCCGTGTCGCTGCACATCGGCCTGAACGCCGTCAGCGGCGATCACTACGGCGGCTGGACGGGCGAGTTGGCCGCCTGCGAGTTCGATGCGAATGACATGGCGGCAATCGGCAAGTCGAAAGGCATGAAGCCCACGCTGCTGCTGACGAAGAAGGGCACACGCGCCAACGTGCTGGCGGGCATTCGCAGTGCAGCGAAGTCGCTCGGGGCTGGAGACATGTTCTTCGTCACGTACTCGGGCCACGGTGGACAGGTGCCCGACGTCACCGGCGAAGAGGACGACAAGCAGGACGAGACCTGGTGCCTGTACGACGGCCAGCTGATCGACGACGAGCTCTACTTCGAGTTGAGCCGCTTCGCTGCCGGTGTGCGCATTCTCGTGCTGTCGGACAGCTGCCACAGCGGCACCGTGACTCGCGAAGGGCCGCCGGCACGTGCCTCGGTGGCCGATGCCACTCCCCAGCAGCGTCCCAAGCTGATGCCGCGCAGCGTGGCACTGCGCACCTACCGCGACCACCAGGCCTTTTACGACAAGCTGCAGCGGGACGTGGCGAAAGCCGCCGGCAAGTCCGGCGTCGACCCCGATACGGCGCTCGCCAGCGTGGCGGTGAGTGAGCGCAGGACGGCACTCGTCAAGAAGTTCAAGCCGGCGGTGATCCTGGTGTCGGGCTGCCAGGACAACCAGACCTCGATGGACGGAGACCACAACGGTGCCTTCACCGAGCAGCTGCTCTCGGTGTGGAACCACGGCGCGTTCAAGGGCAACTACGCTAACTTTCACGCCGTCATCAGGTCGCGCATGCCGGCCACGCAGTCGCCGAACCTGTTCACGCTGGGCACGGCAGGGCAGTTTCTGGCGCAGCTGCCGTTCACGATATGAACGCCCGGCGCGCCGTGGCGGCAGCCCGCGGGTCAACGAAAGGCACCGCGGCACTCAGCATCGAGAACCATCGATTGGTCGGTGAGAACGTCAGCTTCCGCCCGACGCCGAACGTGGGCGGGGCACTGGCGCCGCGCTATCTGGTTCTGCATTACACGGCCGGGCGTTCGCTCGAAAGCTCGGTGGAGTCGCTTTGCACCCAGAAGCCGCAAGGCAACGCGTCGGCGCATCTGGTGCTTGGGCGTGACGGCCGCATCGTGCAGCTTGCACCATTCAACGTGGTCACGTGGCACGCGGGCGTGAGCCAATGGAGCGGGCTCGTTGGAATGAACCAGTACGCCGTGGGCGTCGAGATGGACAACGCCGGCGTGATGCAGCAGATCGGCGGGCAGTACACGGCGTGGTTCGGCAAGGTCTATCCCGCCAGCGAAGTGCTGCTGGCCGAACACAAACACGGCGGCGGCGTGAAGCCGTGGCACGCCTATACCGAGGCACAAATTGCGCGCGCGCTGGAGCTGGCCGAGTTGCTGGTTGCGCACTATGGGCTGGAGGACGTCCTCGGGCACGAAGACATCGCACCGCACCGAAAGACCGATCCCGGGCCGGCCTTTCCGCTCGGCGCGGTGAAGAGCCGAGCCATCGGCCGCACCGACGACGCGCTGCCGCGCTACGTCGTGATCTCGCCGTCGCTCAACATCCGCAAGGGGCCGGACGCCAGCTTCGAGACGGTGGCACCGGCACTGAGGAAGAACACCGAGCTGCAGATGCTCGAACCCGGAGCGCGCTGGAGTCGGGTGGAGGTGATCGGGGCGACCGACATCGAGGGCTGGGTGAACAACAGCTTCATCGTCAAGGCGGGCGGCTGAGCCGAACTGCGAGCCCGTTCAGTGCTGCGCCTGGCCGTCGTCCGTGTCGGCGTCGGGCGATGCCGGCGGCGCCGCGACCCGATAGCGCTCGCTCGCCCAGGCACCGAAGTCGAGATTCTTGCAGCGCTCGCTGCAGAACGGGCGATACGGGTTGTCGGGGGCGTATACGCTCTTGCCGCCGCAACTGGGACAGGTGACGATGCGCCGAGTGGGTGACGCGGGGGTGGTCATGAGCACAGTGTCAATTCAAAGCTGGCGTCGGCGCCGCTCGGCTTGAGACGGCCTTCGGTGTCCTGCCGCATCAGGCGCACCGACACCATCAGACGGTGACCGCTGATCTCGGGCACCAGCGTGTCGGTGCCGTCCAGCCGCACGCGCAGCAGCTGGTAGGTCCGCCCGGCGGGAAGGCTTTGCTGATACTGCCCGCCGGGTGCAACCACCTTGTGTGGCACGCCCGAGTCGCGCAGCAGCCCGAGCAGTACGTTGAGTGCTTCGGCCAGCGGCATCAGCGTGGCGATCCAATTCATCAGGTCGGCACGGCGGCGCGAGGCGTCGAACTTCTGCCAAGCATAGTAGGCCGGCAGATCGAATTCGCAAGTGCCGCCCGGGATGCTGATGCGGCTGCGAATGCTCATCAACCATTCGTTGCCGGTGAGTGCATGACCGGCCTTGCCGGGGAGTTGGTTCAGGCCATTGAATGCGTGGTCGATCTTGCCGACGATATCGTCCAACGCCTGCTCCGAGATCGACGGGTTGCCGCGGTAGCCGTTGAGTTGTGTCTTGTGACGCTCCAGCTCTTTGAGCAGATCGGACTTCAGGTCGGCGCGCGAGGCGACGTCCATGATCTCGAACACGGTGGCGAGCGCATAGTGATGGTCAACGGCTGCGTCGCGCGGAATGAGCTGCCCGAGCCGGTCAAACAGGTGTTCGAGCCGCAGCATGGTGCGAATGCTCTCGTTGAACGGGTACTCGTAGAGAACCAAGCTGGTCTTTCCTCGTGCTTCAGGGTCGGCGGGCGCAGACTCTGCGATCGCGTTCAAGCCCCGATTGTTCCACGGGTACCGTTGCTTACGAGAGGCCGCACCAGTGCCCCCACAGGTCGCGAACATGTGCGCTCAACGTGTCGAGGGTGATGCCGTCGTTGTGGATGACGGCGTCGGCACACGCGCGTCTCGTTTCGCGCGTCGCCTGCTGCGCTACCACCGCGCGGGCGGCGTCGCGCGACCAGCCGGCGCGCTCGGCGACACGTTCGATTTGTGTGGCCTCGCTGCAGTCGACGATGAGCACGCGATCGACCCGCCTTCGCCAGCGGCCGGACTCCACCAGCAAGGGCACGTCAAAGACCTTGACACTTGACGGCGCCTGAGTCGCCTGGCGGTCGGTCTCGATGCCGATCAGCGGATGCAGGATGGCCTCAAGGCGGCGGCGCGCCTGCACGTCGGCGAACGCGAGCGCGCGCATGCGTTCGCGGTCGAGGCCACCGGCCGCATCGATCACGTCGTCACCGAAGGCTGCTCGAATCGGTGCGATCGCCGCGCCGCCGGGCAGTGTCAGCTGGCGCGCGATCGCGTCGGTGTCGACGAGCGCCGCGCCGTGCTGGGCGAGCAGTGCAGCCACTGTGCTTTTGCCGCTGCCGATGCCGCCCGACAGGCCGATTCGAAGTGCCGGCAGGTCGGCCATGTGTACTCGCCCCGATCAGGCTACGTCAGGCCCAACCCAACCAATCGAGGACGCGCGGCGAACCGGCGAGCAGGACCGCCACGCCGGCACCTGCAAGAAACGGCCCGAACGGCACATAGCGACCCTCACGCAGCGCGCCGCTCAACTTCATGCCGATGCCGACGATCGCGCCCAGCACCGAGGCTGCAAGCACGATCGGTAGGATCATTTGCACACCCAACCATGCGCCCAGGGCGGCCAGCAGCTTGAAGTCGCCGTAGCCCATACCTTCCTTGCCGGTGGTCAGCTTGAACAGCCAGTACACCGCCCACAGCGAGAGATAGCCCGCGACCGCGCCCCACAGCGCGGCCGTCACGGGCAGAGTCCAGCCGAGCGCAGCACAGACAAGGCCGGCCCACAGCAACGGCAGCGTCAGGTTGTCCGGCAGCAGCGTGGTGTCCCAGTCGATTCCGGCAAGCGCCACCAAGGTGGCAGCGAAGGCACACCACAGCAGCGCTGCCGGCTGCGCACCGAAACGCCAGCCGACCGCCGCGAACAATACGCCGGTGAGGACTTCAACGAACGGATAGCGCGGCGAGATCCGCGTCTTGCAGGCCGAACAGCGGCCGCCGAGTCGCAGGTAGCTCAAGACGGGGATGTTCTCGTGCCAGGCGAGGACGTGCCCGCACGACGGACAGCGCGAGCGCGGCCTGGAGAGTGTGATCGCGGCGGCCTCGTCGATCTTCACACCGAGCATCTCGGCGCTGTCCAGCTTCCATCCGCGCTCGAGCATCAGCGGCAGCCGATGGATGACCACGTTCAGAAAACTGCCGATGCACAGCCCCATCAGGGCCAGACCCGGGGGCGACAACAGGAACTCGGCCAGCTGTGCGTCCATCGGCCCGGTCACACCACCTGACCGAGCTTGAAGATCGGCAGGTACATCGACACCACGATGCCACCGATGAGCGTTCCCAGAATGACAATGATGAACGGTTCCATCAGAGTCGACAGACCTTTCACCGCTTCGTCGACTTCATCTTCGTAGAACTCTGCTGCCTTGCCGAGCATCTGGTCGAGCGAGCCCGACTCCTCGCCGATGGCGCACATCTGCAGCACCATCGTCGGAAACACCCCGGTGGTTTGCATCGAGGTGGTCAACGCGCTGCCGGTGGAGACGTCTTTCTGGATCTGCTCGGTGGCTTCTGCGAACACTGCGTTGCCCGACGCGCCGCCGACCGAGTCCAGCGCCTCGACCAGCGGAACGCCGGCGGCGAACATGGTGGACAGCGTGCGCGTCCAGCGCGCCACCGAGGACTTGTTGACCAGATCGCCGAACACCGGCACGCGCAGCAGCAAGCGGTCCATCGACTTCTGCATCTTCTCGGATCGCTTCCACGACTCGAAGAAGAAGTAGGTGCCGCCACCAAGAAAGCCGAAGATGGCCCACCAGTACTTGACGAAGATCTCCGACATGGCGATCACCAGCAGCGTGGGCGCCGGCAGGTCGGCGCCGAAGGACGTGAACACCTCTTTGAATGAAGGAATCACGAAGATCATGATGACGGCCAGCACCACAAATGCGACCACCAACACCGCAATCGGATAAATCATTGCCGACTTGATCTTGTTCTTGATCGCCATCGTCTTTTCCTGGTATACGGCCAGGCGATCGAGCAGCGTTTCGAGAATACCGCCGGCCTCGCCGGCTTCGACCAGGTTGCAGTACAGCGCGTCGAAGTACAGCGGGTGCTTGCGGAATGCCGCCGACAGGCTGGTACCGGTCTCGACATCGCTGCGGATGTCGTTGAGCAAGCGCGTCATCTTCGGATTGGTGCTGCCACGCGCCACGATGTCGAACGACTGGATCAGCGGCACGCCAGCGCGCATCATCGTGGACAGCTGGCGCGTGAAGATCGCGATGTCTTTCTGCTTGATCGAGCGCCCGCCGCTGAGGCGGCGCTTCTTCACTTTGGTCGTGAGGATGCCCTGGCGGCGCAGGCTGGCGCTGACCATCGCCTCGCCGCCGGCGCGCATCTCACCGCGGACGAGTTTGCCGTTCTTGTCTTTGCCTTCCCATTCGAAGACCAGTTCTTTGATGCTTTTCGCGGCTGTTGCAGTCGCCATAGTGCCTCCGAGGAATAGGCTCCTCGTCCCAGGAAGATTGTGGTGTTAGACGATGGAAATCACTCGTTCGTGACCGAGATCACTTCCTCAAGTGTTGTGACGCCGGAACGGACCTTGATCAGGCCGGATTGCCGCAGGTCGCGCACACCCTCGCGCTGTGCTTGCTGCGCGATGTCCATTGCCGTGCCCTCGGCGAGGATGATGCGCTGGATCTCGTCGGTGATCGGCATCACCTGGTAAATGCCGACGCGCCCCTTGTAGCCGTTGCTGCATGCCGAGCACCCGACCGCGCGGTACGGTTTCCAGCCGCCTTCGAGGTCGCTCTGCGTGAAACCCGCCTTGAGCATGGCTTCGCGAGGGTACTCGGCCTGCTTCTTGCACAACTCGCAGAGCTTGCGGGCGAGTCGCTGCGCAGTGATCAGCAGCACGCTGGACGCGATATTGAATGGCGCGACGCCCATGTTGAGCAGACGCGTCAGCGTGGTCGGCGCATCATTGGTGTGCAGCGTGGACATCACCATGTGGCCGGTTTGCGCGGCCTTGATTGCGATGTCGGCAGTTTCGAGGTCGCGGATTTCGCCGACCATGATCACGTCCGGGTCCTGCCGCAAGAACGACTTCAGTGCGGCGGCGAAGGTCAAGCCTGCCTTGTCGTTGACATTGACCTGGTTGATACCGGGCAGGTTGATTTCCGCGGGGTCTTCCACCGTGGAGATGTTCACCCCCGGCTGGTTCAGGATGTTCAGGCAGGTGTAGAGCGAAACCGTCTTGCCCGAGCCCGTTGGGCCGGTCACGAGGATCATCCCGTAGGGCCGCTGAATGCAGGCCATCAGCCGGTCTTTCTCAACCTTCTCGTAGCCGAGGGCCTCGATGCCAAGCTTCGCGCTCGACGGGTCGAGAATACGAATGACGATCTTCTCGCCGAACAGAGTGGGCAGGGTGCTGACGCGAAAGTCGATCGCCTTGCTGCCGAACTTGAGCTTCATGCGGCCGTCTTGCGGCACGCGCTTCTCGGCAATGTCGAGCCTCGAGATGACCTTGATGCGCGACGCGAGTTTGTCCTTGATGGCGATCGGTGGTTGGGTGATTTCGCGCAGTTCGCCGTCGACGCGAAAGCGCACCCGATAGTGGTATTCGTAGGGCTCGAAGTGCAGGTCCGACGCGCGGGCGTTGATCGCGTCGATCAGCATCTTCTGCAAGAAACGTACGACCGGCGCGTCCTCGACCTCGGACGGCGCTTCGGAGGTTTCCTGCATGGTGACGTCGTCGGTGACGTCGAACTCGAAGTCTCCGGACGTCAACGACTCGAGGCTCTCGGTCGCGCTGGTGGTGCTGGCCTCCAGCATCTTCGACAGCTTGTCGTGTTCGACGATCACCCACTCGGGTGTGAGTTGGGTGGCGAACTTGATGCGTTCGACCGCTTCCTGGTCGGTCGGGTCGGCGCCACCGATGAAGAGCCGATTTCCTCGCTTGCCGAGCACCACGATCTGGTACTGCGCCGCGAGCTTGCCGTCGATGATGTTGTGCGGCAACTTCTGCGCATCGACCGCGTTCAGATCCAGCAGCGGCAACGCCAATGCACTGGCCAAGGTGTGCGACAGGTCCGATGGGGACACCGCGCCGGCGGCGATGACAGACGCGACGAAGCTGGCCTTCTTGTCCTTGGCACCCTTGACCAGGTCTTCTGCAGTCTTGGCGTTGAGCCTGCCTGCGTGCACCAGCACGCGCGCGACCCCCGAAAGGGCCGACTGTGGGACTTCGGCCAATGTGTCCACGAACTACCGCCCCGCGCGAACGCCCACCGGCGCGCGACGCGCTGGCGCCGGCTGCCCCAGCCCGATCCAAGTCACTGTGCAAACGCGCCGCGAAATCGCAAAGCCGGCGCCGGAAAGTCGGGACACTGAGTGTTCACTCCGCAAGGTACAACCGAATGATGATCGCCGATTCGCCAGTGAGTGTAAATCGCGAGATGCACCGAGAACTGCCAACAATTCACGTCGACATATCGGCGGGCCTTCATGGCATTGAGCCGAGGCAATCGAAACAAAGTGCAAAGGGAGATGGTCGGGGTGAGAGGATTCGAACCTCCGGCCTCTACGTCCCGAACGTAGCGCTCTACCAGGCTAAGCTACACCCCGATCTAGGACACCGTGAACGGCGCCTGCGACGCCGACGCACTCAAGACGAGCGGTCAACGGATCGAACACATAATTCTAGCAGAGCTTCCCGGCACGACGACGTGGGCAACACCCGCAGCGACTCACGCGCCTTGTCGGCTTCGGCACGCGCGGCGTCGCGTGTCGCACCGATCGCTCCGGTGTGGCGCACGATCTGCACGATGTCGGCGAGCCGCGCCACCTCGCCATGCTCGATGGCGTGCCGAATCAACTCGCGCTCCGGTGCCGTGCCGCGTTCCATCGCGAGCAGCAATGGCAGCGTCGGTTTGCCCTCGCGCAAGTCATCGCCGACGTTCTTGCCGAGCTGCGTCGTGGAGCCTTCGTAGTCGAGCAGGTCATCAATCAGTTGAAACGCGGTTCCCAGTGAACGGCCATAGTCGGCACAGGCCTCTTCAACTTCGGAGGACGCGTTGGCCAGCACGGCGCCGAGTCGCGCACTGGCTTCGAACAGCTTGGCCGTCTTGAAGCGAATCACGCGCAGATAGTCCTCGACCGCGAGATCGGGGTCATGCATGTTCATCAACTGCAGCACCTCGCCTTCGGCGATCACGTTGGTGGCGTCGGCCAGCACCTCGAGCACGCGCATGCGATTGAGCGACACCATCATCTGGAAGGCGCGTGAATAGACGAAGTCGCCGACCAGCACGCTGGCGGCGTTGCCGAACAAGGCATTGGCGGTCTCACGGCCGCGGCGCAGGGCCGACTCGTCGACCACGTCGTCGTGCAGCAAGGTGGCGGTGTGGATGAATTCGACCGTGGCAGCAAGCTCGTAACGTTCCGGCCCGTTGAAGCCCAGCGCCTTGGAGAACAGCAGCACCAGCATCGGCCGGATGCGCTTGCCGCCGGCACTGATGATGTAGTGCGCGATCTGGTTGATCAGCGCGACGTCGGAGGCGAGGCGGCGCTGGATGACGGCGTCGACCTCGCCCATGTCGGCTGTCATCAGCGCGACGGCGCTCGCGGCCGGAACGGGCGAAGCGGTGAAGGGCGCGATCTGCGCGCTGGATGGCGCTGGCACGGGGCGGATTATAGGAAGATGGCTGAGTGCGAACGCCCAGCCCAGCGGGGTTTTGGCCGCGTTTGGTGTTCGATGGGCCTTCGTTGTAGAATCACAGGCTCTGCGCCGATTGCGTGGGGTCGCCCATTGCGTTGTCTTAGGGGCGGATTCAATCGAAAGGGCTGATATGTACGCGGTCATAAAAACCGGCGGCAAACAATACAAGGTTGCTGCTGGCGAAAAGATCAAGGTAGAACAGATTGCTGCGGATGTTGGCCAAGAGATCACGATCGACCAGGTGCTGGCCATTGGTGCCGGCGCTGACCTGAAGGTCGGGACTCCCTTGGTGGCGGGCGCAAGCGTGGTGGCCACGGTGGTGGCACAGGGCAAGCACGACAAGGTGCGCATTTTCAAGATGCGCCGTCGCAAGCACTATCAGAAGCGGCAAGGTCATCGCCAGACCTTCACCGAGCTCGAGATCAGTGCGGTGAACGCCTGAGTCCTGCACGCCACCCGAGTTCAAGGAGCTAAACCATGGCACAGAAAAAAGGCGGCGGTTCCACGCGGAACGGCCGTGATTCCCAACCGAAGATGCTGGGCGTGAAGGTGTTCGGAGGCCAGACCATTCCGGCCGGCTCGATCATCGTTCGCCAGCGCGGCACCAAGTTTCACGCTGGCGCCAACGTCGGCATCGGACGCGACCACACGCTGTTCGCATTGGTCGACGGCGAAGTGAACTACGCTGTCAAAGGCCCGCAGAATCGTCAAACGGTGAGCGTCAAGGCGCTGTAATCGCCCTTGTCTCCACGCCGAACAAGCCCCGGTCTGCCGGGGCTTGTTTTTTGGCTGAGACATCACATCGCTTCGCGACATGGGCTTCCACCGAAGCCGGCGCTTTGCGGCGCTGGATTAACATTTGGCGCATTCCCCACCGAGGCTCGAGCATGAACAAAAGCGGAATCGTTCTCATCGTTATCGGGTGTCTCTTTCTGGCCCTCAACTTCGGCCTGCTGGAGTGGGGTTGGCTGCGCCAATGGTGGCCGTTGATCCTCATCGGGCTTGGCGTCTGGTCAATCATCAACCACAAACCCGGTGACAGCCGTTCATCGGGCACGGACAAGCAGTCATGAAATTCGTCGACGAAGCCACGATCGACGTGGTCGCCGGCAACGGTGGCAACGGCTGCATGAGCTTTCGTCGCGAGAAGTTCATCCCGTTCGGCGGACCCAACGGCGGTGACGGTGGCCGCGGCGGCAGCGTGTTTGCGGTGGGTGACCGCAATCTCAACACGCTGATCGACTACCGCTACGCACGGCGCCACGAAGCGCGCAACGGCGAGAACGGCCGCGGTTCCGACCAATACGGCGCCGCGGCGGACGACATCGTGCTGCGCATGCCCATGGGCACGATCATCAAAGACGCCGACAGCGGCGACGTGATCGCGGAACTGCTCGTGCCCGACGAGAGAGTGCTGTTGGTCAAGGGCGGCGACGGCGGCTTTGGCAACCTGCACTTCAAGACCAGCACCAACCGTGCGCCGCGCCAGAAGACGCCCGGCTGGCCCGGCGAACAGAAGAAGCTCAAGCTCGAACTGCGTGTGCTGGCCGATGTCGGCCTGCTCGGTATGCCCAACGCCGGCAAGTCGACGCTGATCGCCGCGATCTCCAACGCACGGCCGAAGATCGCCGACTACCCGTTCACCACCTTGCATCCGAATCTCGGCGTTGTGCGCGTCGGGCCGGAGCAGAGTTTCGTCGTGGCCGACATTCCGGGGCTGATTGAAGGTGCGGCCGAAGGCGCTGGCCTCGGCCATCTGTTCTTGCGCCACCTGCAGCGCACGCATCTGCTGCTGCACCTCGTTGATTTCGCACCCTTCGACGAGAGTGTCGATCCCGTTGCGCAGGCCAAGGCGATCGTCGGCGAGCTGAAGAAGTACGACCAGGCGCTTCACGACAAGCCGCGATGGATTGTCCTGAACAAGCTGGACATGGTTCCTGCCGACGAACGCGAGAAACGCGTCAAGGATTTCGTCAAGCGCCTCAAGTGGAAAGGTCCGGTGTTCCAGATTTCGGCATTGACGCGTGAAGGCTGCGAAGGGTTGATCCAGGCCATCTACCAGCATGTAGCGAAGCTGAAGAACGTCGTTCCCGACGATCCCGATCCGCGCTTCGATGTGATGCAGACAAACGCGTCCGAGTCATGAGCGAGGTGCTGAAGAACGCGAAGCGGATCGTCGTCAAGGTCGGATCCAGCCTCGTCACCGATGAAGGCCGCGGCGTCGATGCTGAGGCAGTGGGCCACTGGTGCCGCCAGATGGCGGCGCTGGCGGCACAAGGCCGCGAGGTCGTGATGGTGTCCAGCGGCGCGATCGCCGAAGGCATGAAGCGTCTCGGCTGGACATCGCGCCCGAAAGAGATCCATGAATTGCAGGCAGCGGCGGCCGTCGGGCAAATGGGGCTGGCCCAGATCTACGAATCGAAGTTGCGTGAACACGGCATGGGCAGCGCGCAGGTGCTGCTCACGCACGCCGACCTGGCCGACCGCGAGCGCTACCTGAACGCGCGTTCGACCCTGGTGACCTTGCTCGGGCTCAAGGTCATTCCGGTGATCAACGAGAACGACACCGTCGTCAACGACGAAATCAAGTTCGGCGACAACGACACGCTGGGTGCGCTGGTGGCCAATCTGGTCGAAGCCGATGCGCTGGTGATCCTCACCGATCAGAAGGGCTTGTACTCGGCTGACCCGCGTCGCGTTGCCGATGCCCGTTTCATAGACGAAGCGCAAGCCGGTGCACCGGAACTGGAGCAGATGGCGGGCGGTGCCGGTTCCAGCATCGGGCGTGGCGGCATGATCACCAAGGTCCTCGCGGCCAAGCGCGCGGCGCGCAGCGGTGCGAGCACCGTGATCGCATGGGGTCGCGAGCCGGACGTGCTGATTCGACTCGCCGCCGGTGAAGCGATCGGTACCGCGCTGATTGCCGCGACACAAAAGATGGCGGCCCGCAAGCAATGGATGGCCGATCATCTGCAGCTGCGCGGTGCCGTCGTTGTCGACGATGGCGCGGTCGTCAAGCTGCGGGCCGACGGGAAGAGCTTGCTGCCGATTGGCGTGGTCGAAGTGCAGGGCGAGTTTCACCGCGGCGACGTGATTGCCGTGCGCAACGCCTCAGGCCAGGAGATCGCGCGCGGTCTGGCGAACTACGCGAGCAGCCAGGCGCGTCTAATCGCACGCAAGCCGTCGAGCGAGTTCGAGCGCCTGCTCGGATTCACCGGCGAGCCCGAAATCATTCACCGCGACAATCTCGTGCTCGCCTGAGCAGGCATGAGATTGCGGCGCGGGGCCATGCCGCGGCGTATCAGCTGTCGGTTTCGTCGGGCGGGGGGTCTTCCGGCGCGCCGGTCAACGGCTGCGGCGCGCTGGGCTCGTCATCGCGATGGTGCGGCCGCATGCCTGAACGCAGATACCGGTTGTGGTGGCTGCCGCGCGGCAGAAAGCGCGCCAGCTCCGTCAACGCCATCTGATAGACATCGCGCTTGAATTCGATCACGACCTCGAGCGGCACCCAGTATTCGTTCCAGCGCCACGCGTCGAACTCCGGGTGATCGGTGGCGCGCAGGTTCATGTCGCTGTCACGCCCCATCAACTGCAGCAGGAACCAGATCTGTTTCTGCCCACGGTAGTGGCCACGCGCGTCGCGGCGAATGAAATGGTCGGGCACTTCGTAGCGCAACCAGTCGCGTGTACGCGCAATGATGCGCACATGGTCCGGCACAAGCCCCACTTCTTCGTGAAGCTCGCGGAACATCGCCTGCTCGGGCGTCTCGCCGTACTTGATGCCCCCTTGCGGGAACTGCCAGGAATGGGTGCGTATGCGTTTGCCCCAGAAGACCTGGTTTTTCTGGTTGAGCAGGATGATGCCGACGTTGGGTCTGAACCCTTCACGGTCGAGCATAATCAACCCCAAAATTCTCGTTGAAACGATTATTGCACCGGCGTGACGGGATGGAACCCCTTGGGTTTCCCGCACATCCGCCGACGGCTCACCTCCCTTCCCGCGCCCTGCATGAAAGCCTCCCAGTTCTTCATTTCCACACTCAAGGAAGCCCCCGCCGACGCCGAAGTCGTGAGCCACCAACTGATGATGCGGGCCGGCTTGATCAAGCGGCTCGGTGCAGGCATCTACAGCTACATGCCGATGGGCTTGCGCGTGATCCGCAAGGTCGAGGCGATCATTCGCGACGAGATGAACCGCGCTGGCGCCGTCGAGCTGTTGATGCCCGTGGTGCAGCCTGCCGAGCTGTGGCAAGAAACCGGGCGCTTCGACAAGATGGGCCCCGAGCTGCTGCGGCTGAAAGATCGGCATGACCGCGACTTCATCATCCAGCCCACCAGCGAGGAAGTCATCACCGACATCGCGCGCCAGGAACTGCGCAGCTACCGGTCGCTGCCGAGGAATTTCTATCACATCCAGACCAAGTTCCGTGACGAGCGCCGGCCGCGTTTCGGCGTGATGCGCGGGCGCGAGTTCACGATGAAGGATGCCTACTCGTTCGACCGCGACGTCGAGTCGGCCGGCAAGAGCTACGAGGCAATGTACGCGGCCTACGTGCGCATCTTCGAGCGCATGGGCCTGACCTTTCGCGCGGTTGCTGCCGACACCGGTGCCATCGGCGGCGACCGCTCGCACGAGTTCCAGGTGATTGCCGAAACCGGCGAAGACGCGATCGTCTACTGCCCTGATTCGGACTACGCGGCCAATATCGAGCTGGCCGAGGCACTGCCCCTGATCGCGCGGCGCGCATCGCCCACCCGCCCGATGGTGAAGACCCCCACCCCGGGCAAGAGCACCTGCGAAGATGTGGCCGCGCTGCTCGGCGTGCCGCTCGCGACGACGGTGAAGTCGCTGGTGCTCGCTACCGACGAGAAGAACGCCAGCGGCGACGTCGTGAAAACGACCGTGTGGCTGCTGCTGGTGCGCGGTGACCACGCACTCAACGAAGTGAAGGTAGGCAAAGTGGCCGGCCTCAAAGAGGGTTTCCGCTTCGCCACCGGCGCCGAGATCGAGGACCACTTCGGCTGCAAGCCGGGCTACCTCGGGCCGATCGGCACGCACAAGCCGGTGAAGGTGGTGGCCGACCGCACGGTCGCGGCGATGAGCGACTTCATTTGCGGCGCCAACCAGGCCGACTTCCACATCACCGGCGTGAACTGGGGGCGTGACCTGCCCGAACCCGACCTGGTCGCCGACATCCGCAACGTGGTCGAAGGCGACCCGTCACCCGACGGCAAGGGCTCGCTCGCGATCCAGCGCGGCATCGAGGTCGGCCACGTGTTCTTCCTCGGCACCAAGTACTCGCAGGCGATGAATGCGAGCTACCTCGACGAAACGGGCAAGCCGCAGCTGATGGAGATGGGCTGCTACGGCATCGGCGTGACGCGCATCCTCGGCGCCGCGATCGAACAGAACCACGACGAGCGCGGCATCATCTGGCCCGATGCGCTGGCGCCGTTCACCGTCGTCGTCTGCCCGATCGGCTACGACCGCTCGACCGAGGTGAAGGCGGCGGCCGACCGGCTGCACGACGAGTTGCAGGCACAAGGCATCGACGTGATGCTCGACAACCGTGGCGAACGCCCCGGCGCGATGTTCGCCGACTGGGAATTGGTCGGCGTGCCGCACCGCGTGGTGATCTCCGACCGCGGCCTGAAGGACGGCAAGGTCGAATACCAGGGGCGCCGCGACGCGCAAGCCACGCCGCTCGCCGTTGCCGATGCCCTGGCCTTCGTGAGGGCCAGGATCGCCGCATGAGCGGCACGCTGTCGCGCACCGGAAGGCACAGGCGCGGCTTCACCATTGCGGCGGTCGCCAGCGCGGTGGGCGTCACCGCGGCGCCGGATGTGCACGCCGGCGCACAGGTCGAGGAACCGCTGGCCGACGCCGTCCGTTCCGCGCTCAGGGCCGCGGTCGCCAACAGCGCGCCACCCAAGCCCGCCTTCGACGGCATCGACGAGCGCATCGGCTACCTGAAGTGGCTGGGCGAAATGAGCAACCGCCTGAAGAAGCGCAAGGCAGAGCACGTGACGCGCGTCGAGTTTCTCGAGACTGTCTGGTACGAGAGCAAGCGTGCCGGTCTCGAGCCCTCGCTGGTGCTCGGCCTCATTCAGGTGGAAAGCGGGTTTCGCAAGTACGCCATCAGCCGCGCCGGTGCGCGCGGCTACATGCAGGTGATGCCGTTCTGGGCGCGCCTGATCGGTGACGGCGACGCTTTGCGGCTGTTTCACATGCAGACCAACCTGCGCTTCGGTTGCGTGATCCTGCGCCACTACCTTGCGGCCGAGCGCGGCGACATGTTCATGGCGCTCGGACGCTACAACGGCAGCCGCGGCCGCGAGGAGTATCCGAACCTGGTGTTCGGCGCGCGCCGCAGCTGGGACTACAAGCCGGCTTAGTGCCGCCAGCAATCTACAGCCCGCGCCACGCCTTCGGTGCTGCGCCTTCCACGCCGACCAACGCGAGCACCCGTTCAACGGTGTCGTTGACCATCTCGTCCACACTCTGGGGCTGGTGGTAGAACGCCGGCAACGGTGGAAAGATCACCCCGCCCATCTCGGTCACCGCAATCATGTTGCGCAGGTGGGCCAGGTTGAACGGTGTTTCGCGCACCATCAGGACCAGCCGGCGGCGCTCCTTCAGCGCCACGTCGGCGGCGCGCGTGAGCAGGTTGTCCGACAGCCCATGGGCCACGGCGGCCAGCGTCTTCATCGAGCACGGCGCAATGATCATCGCGTCGACACCAAAGGATCCGCTGGCGATCGCGGCCCCGACGTCGGCGGGAGCGTAGGCCACGTCGGCAAGCGCTTCGAGCTCCTTGCGGTCCAGGCCCAGCTCGTGGTGCACGTTGAGTACACCCGCGGGCGACACCACCAGATGGGTCTCGCGGCCAGCGGTTCTCAGTCGCTTCAGCAGGCGTACGGCATAGACGGCGCCGGTGGCGCCGGTGACACCGACGACGACACGGGGCGGGCCGCTGCCCACAGGGTCAGCCGGCGCCGAGCCGCAAGGGCCACGAAGGGGCCGCTTCGTGGCCCCTGGCGGCTGAGCACCCCCTCAGGGGGCAGGAGTGAAACGACGCGGGGGTCAACATCTCAGGCCTCGGCGCCGAGCATCTGCTGCAACTCGCCGGCCTGGTACATCTCCATCATGATGTCCGAGCCACCGACGAACTCGCCGTTGACGTAGAGCTGCGGGATGGTGGGCCAGTTGGCGTAGTCCTTGATGCCCTGGCGGACTTCCTCGTCCTCCAGTACGTTGAAGGTCGTGGGGTCATTGACGCCGCAGGACTTCAGGATTTGCACCGCGCGGCCGGAGAACCCGCACATCGGGAACTGCGCCGTGCCTTTCATGAAGAGCACCACGCGATTGGACTTGACGAGATCGTCGATGCGTTTCTGAACGTCGCTCATGGTCGGGGCCCCGTGCCGGGGAAAAAAGTGGAGCGCACAAGCTTATACGGCAAACCCGTTTCCGCGCTTGTCGCAGCTCAGTTGCCCCCGCCGTCAGAAGGAGTACGACACACCAACCTGTACCAGCGGTGACCAGCGCATCTCGCGCAACAGGTCATCCAGGCTCTGGTTGCCGTTGAAGACGCGACCCAGCTTCACCGACGACCCCGGGTTCAGCGCCATCACGCCGACATCGGCGCTGAAACCCCAGTGGCCCTTGCCCGACAAGCCTGTATAGCCCACACCGAAATAAGGGGTGGCAGACGGGTCCGAGGGCGTTGCGTCGGCGCCCGAGGTCAGGCCGAACGCGCCGATGTTGCGGCGGTCCACGCTGAAGCTGCGACCGGCGAGGGCACTGTTGGGCGAGATCGACAGCAAGGACGTGGCGCGTGAACCGACAAACAGGCCGCTGGTGGCGCGAAAGCCGCTCGCGTTGCCGGCCGCGCCCGACAAGGGGCTGAAATAGTAATCGCCGAGCAAGCTCGCGCCACTGAGCTTTAGGCTGCCGTAGCCGGTCGTGTCGGTTCGTGTCAGCGGGGCCAAGGTGCCCAGCGACAACCGCCCTTGCCAGTGCGACCCCGGCTCGTTGTCACGGCCGGGCATCAATCCGTCGCCTTCGATCGCCCAGGTGCTGCAGATCGGACCCACTGCAAGGGCCGCAGCCGTCATCCAGTGTGCTGATCGCATGACAAGCTCCTTGAACAGACGCAATGGCAAGCGAGAGATCGAGCGTCTTTCCGACCCTCGCTTTCATGCTACGCCGGCCACCACGTTTTGTGTGCCGATTGCGAAGGCGGCTGCACTCAAATCCGCAACACGTGACGCAGTTGGCGAATGGCGCACTGCGGAATGGCCGCGCGGCCACAGTCGGCAACCGGGTGTTACGCCGGTGCGAGCTGGCCGCCACTGCAGCGGGTGATATTGCCCAGATCGCGGCGAGACTGAACCTTCACGAGGCCCGCCTGGCTCAGCAGGGCGAGCACGGCTTGGGCTTGGTCGTGTCCGTGTTCCAGCAGCAGCCAGCCGCCGGGTTCCAGATGCCGCGGCGCTTGCGCCACGATGTGCCGAATTGACGCGAGCCCGTCGGGCCCCGATGCAAGTGCGAGCAGCGGCTCATGCGTCAACGCGGTCAGATGCGGATCCTGCTCGGCGATGTACGGCGGATTGCTCAGTGCCAGATGGAAACGCCGGCCGGCGACAGCGCTCCACCAGTCGCCTTCACGCAGCTCGACGGCGAGCGCCAGCCGGCGGGCGTTGGCGGCGGCCACGTCGAGCGCCGCGGAACTGGCGTCGACCGCCGTGAGCTGCGTCCGGGGGCAGGCGTGTTTGACCGCCAGCGCGATGGCGCCGCTGCCGGTGCCGAGGTCGACGACGCGCGGGGACGGCGTGGCGGCGAAATCGGTTCGAAGCAGTTCGAGCGCCCAATCGACGAGGGTCTCGGTGTCCGGGCGGGGCACCAGAACGCTCGCGTTGACCTGCAGCGTGAGGCCGTGGAACTCCTTCTCGCCAACAATGTATGCGAGCGGTTCGTCGGCGGCACGGCGCGCCAGATGCGCGAGGTAAGCCTCTGACTGGGCAGCGTCCAAGCTTGCGTCGTCATGGGCGATCAGCCAGCTGCGCGAGCGCGACATGGCGCGGGTCAGCAGCAATTGCGCGTCGAGCCGCTCGACGCCGCATCGGCGTGCCCGCTCGAGCGCTGTCGCCACCGTCAATGCACTCACGTTTCGCCGCTTTCCAGCGCCGCCAACTGCTCGGCCGCGCGCGCCGCCTCGAGTGCCGCAATCACCTCGTCGAGGTCGCCATCGAGAATGAACTGCAGCTTATAAAGCGTCAGGTTGATGCGATGGTCGGTCAGCCGCCCTTGCGGGAAGTTATAGGTGCGGATGCGGTCGCTGCGATCGCCCGTGCCGATCAGCCCCTTGCGCGTGGCGGCTTCCTTGGCGGCACGTTCGGTGCGATCCTTCTCGCGCAATCGGGCCGCGAGCACCGCCATCGCACGGGCCTTGTTGCGGTGCTGCGAGCGGTCGTCCTGGCATTCGGCCACGATGCCGGTGGGCAGGTGGGTGATGCGAATCGCGCTGTCGGTCTTGTTGACGTGCTGGCCGCCGGCGCCGCTGGCGCGAAAGGTGTCGATGCGCAGTTCGGCCGGGTTCAGCTGGATCTCCTCCGCTTCGTCGGGTTCCGGCAACACGGCCACGGTGCAGGCGCTGGTGTGGATGCGCCCCTGCGTTTCCGTGGTCGGCACGCGCTGTACGCGGTGTCCCCCGGACTCAAACTTGAGCCGCGCGTAGACAGCGTCGCCCTCGATGCGCAACACCACTTCCTTGTAGCCGCCGAGGTCGGACACACTCTGCGACATCACCTCGGTGCGCCAGCCACGGCGCTCCGCGTAGCGCAGGTACATGCGCGCCAGGTCGGCGGCGAACAGCGCCGACTCGTCGCCGCCGGTGCCGGCGCGGATTTCCAGGAAGGCGTTGCGCGGGTCATCGGGGTCGCGCGGCAACAGTGCGGTCTGCAGTTCGAGGTTCAGGCGCTCGACATCGGCCTGCGCGCTGTCCACTTCCTCTTGCGCCATCTCGGCCATGTCCGCGTCGGCCAACATCTCGCGCGCACCAGCGAGATCACGCTCGCGCTGCTCGAAGCGGCGAAAGCGCTCGACCACGCCCGACACTTCGGCATGTTCGCGCGTCAGCTCGCGAAAGCGCTTCATGTCGGCAGCGACGCCGGCGTCGGACAGCGTCGCGTCCAGCTCGTTGAGCCGCAGCGCGAGGCGTTGGAATTGTTGGCGGAGGGACTCTTTCATGGGGTGCTCGGTAAGGGGTGGAGCACCGCGTGACAGCTCACGCCCCGGCACCGCCCGTGATGGCGGACCGCGGCTAACGCTCGCCGTCGGCCGGGTCGGACTTCGGGCTGGTCGAGGCGTTGCGCAGGAACAGGCGCGACACCGTCTGTGCCAGTTGCGCGCGGTGCTCGCCGTCGGCGGCGTGCAATTCGGCCAGCGCGCCATGCAGCATCTTCTGCGTGAGGCCGCGCGACAGCGCCTCGAGCACTGCCTCCACGTCTTCGCCCTTGGCCAGCAGCTTGCGGGCGCGTGTGATCTCGGCGGCGCGCCAATCGTCGGCCTGCGCGTTGAGCGCCTGGATCAAGGGCACCGTGCTGCGCTGGCCCAGCCAGTGCACGAAGCCTTGCACGCCGGTCTCGATGATCGCCTCGGCCTGCTGCACCGCGGCCTGGCGCTTTTCGCCGGCGGTCTGCACGAGGGCCGACAGGTCGTCCACCGTGTACAGGTAGACGTCGGGCAGAAGCGCCACTTCGGGCTCGATGTCGCGCGGCACCGCCAGGTCGACCATGAACATCGGCCGGCGCTTGCGCGCCTTCAGCGCACGCTCCACCGCGCCCAGGCCGATGATCGGCAGCGAACTGGCCGTGCAGGAAATCACCACGTCGAACTCGGCCAGGCGCTGCGGCAAATCGGCCAGCCGCAAGGCTTCGGCGCCGAAGCGGCCGGCAAGCTTTTCGCCGCGTTCGAGGGTGCGGTTGGCCACCGCGACAAAGCGCGGCGTCTTGGCGGCGAAATGGGTGGCCACCAACTCGATCATCTCGCCCGCGCCGACATACAGCACCTTCAGTTCGCTCAGATCTTCGAACAGCTGCGACGCGAGCCGCACCGAGGCCGCCGCCATGCTGATCGAATGCGCGCCGATCTCGGTCGAGGTGCGCACTTCCTTGGCGACCGCAAACGAGCGCTGGAACATCTGGTGCAGCGTGCTGCCCAGCGTGCCTGCGGTGTCGGCTTCACGCACCGCCTGCTTCATCTGGCCGAGGATCTGCGGCTCGCCCAGCACCATCGAGTCGAGGCCACTGGCGACGCGAAAGGCATGGCGCGCGGCGGCGCCGCCTTCCAGCACGTAGGCATGGTCACGCAATGCCGGGCTGCCGACCCCGCCCATTTCGGCCAGCCACTCGACGGTGGGCTCGACCAGCGACTGCGCGTGCGACGGATCGGCGGCGATGTACAGTTCGGTGCGGTTGCAAGTCGAGACCAGCGCCACTTCGGATTCCCGCTGCATGCGCTGGCGAAACGCCAGCAAAGTCGGCACCAATTGCTCGGGCGAGAACGCGAACCGGCCGCGCAAGTCCAACGGCGCGGTGTTGTGGTTCAGCCCGAGGGCGAGGACGCTCATGGCGCGATTATAAAATTCGTTGCCAATCAAGGACTTGAGCATCCGTCACAACCTGTCAGCAGGATTGACACAAGTCAAGCCCGGCCAAGCTTCGTTCTACTCTTTGCGCGCGACCACCCCTTGGACATTCTCGGCGGCCTCTGGCACCTGACCAACTTCTTCGGCCCCGCCTTGGGCATCGGCCTGTTTGCCTCGCTGATGGCCAAGCTGCTGTGGTGGCGCGACCTGCGCGGCACAGGGTGGCTGCGCTTGTGGTGCTGGGCGTCAGGCGCTGCGGCACTGGTGGGCATGGGTGGGCTGCTGGTGTTCGGCCACGACGGCAAGATGGCCACGTATGCGGCGATGGCGACGGCTTGCGCCTTGGGCTTGTGGTGGGCCGGGTTCGGGGCCGGGCGACGTTGAGGCAGCGTGCCACGCCCGCGCCGAGCGGCACTTGAGTTTGAAAAGCGCGGTCATTTCGCCGCTCCATGCGGCTTCGGGCGGGTGCCGCTGGCGGCACAGTGCATCTCATGGCGTTGGCGCTTCAGGAGGCCATGCGATGCAGACCCGCAATCCCGTTCTCGCCGGCTACGAAGTCCGGTTCCAGTCGCTGTTCCACGAGGGGCGCGCGCTGTCGTTCCCTTGCGACCCACGTGGTCATGTGGACATGGATGCGCTGACGCCGCAGGCCAGAGGCAACTACCTCTTTGCCCGTGCGATGGTGGGGCGTGAGTACGCCGCTCCAGCCGTGCTGGCCTGCCCTGTGCACTGAGGCCCTAGTCGGCGAGCGCTGCGCTGCGCTGTTCAGTCGTCACCACCTCGGCCCGCAGCGAGTGCGGGCGGGCCTCGGTGATCGTCACGTCGACCATTTGCCCGACAAGCCGCGGCGCGGCCTTGAAGTTGACGATGCGATTGCACTCGGTGCGCCCCATCAATTCGTTGCTGTCCTTGCGCGACGGCCCTTCGACCAGAACGCGCTGAACCGTGCCGACCCGCGACGCACTGATTTGTTGGGCGTTGTCTTCGATCACCGCCTGCAAGCGCTGCAGGCGCTCGAGCTTCACCGCCGGTTGCGTGTCGTCGTGCAGTGCGGCGGCCGGTGTGCCGGGGCGCGGGCTGAAGACGAAGCTGAAGCTGTTGTCGAAGCCGACGTCGTCGATCAGCTTCATTGTCTTGCCGAAGTCGTCTTCGGTTTCGCCCGGGAAGCCGACGATGAAGTCGCTGGACAGGCTGATGCCCGGGCGCACGGCGCGCAGTTTGCGGATCGTGCTCTTGTATTCCATCGCCGTGTAGCCGCGCTTCATCGCCATCAGGATGCGGTCACTGCCGTGTTGGACCGGCAGGTGCACGTGGTTCACCAGTTTCGGCACGCGCGCGTACACCTCGATCAGCCGCTGTGTGAACTCGTTGGGGTGGCTGGTCGTGTAGCGAATGCGTTCGATGCCAGGAATCTCAGCCACATACTCGATCAGCAGCGCGAAATCGGCGATCTGCGACGTGTCGCCCATTCGGCCGCGGTACGCGTTGACGTTCTGCCCGAGCAGCGTGACTTCCTTCACGCCCTGTTCGGCGAGCCCGGCCACCTCGACCAGCACATCATCGAACGGGCGGGACACCTCTTCGCCGCGCGTGTAGGGCACCACGCAATAGCTGCAGTACTTGGAGCAGCCCTCCATGATCGACACGAAGGCGCTCGCACCGTCAACGCGGGCCGGCGGCAGATGGTCGAACTTCTCGATTTCCGGAAAGCTGATGTCGACCTGTGGGCGCCGTTGCGCTTCCCGCCGATCGAGCAGTTCGGGCAGGCGGTGCAAGGTCTGCGGGCCGAACACCACGTCGACATACGGCGCGCGCTCGATGATTGCCGCGCCCTCCTGGCTGGCGACGCAGCCGCCCACGCCGATCAGCACGCCCTTGGCCTTCAGGTGCTTCACGCGACCGAGGTCACTGAACACTTTCTCCTGCGCCTTCTCGCGCACCGAGCAGGTGTTGAACAGGATCAGATCGGCCTGCTCGACGTCGGTGGTCGGCTCGTAGCCCCGGGCCGCGTGCAGCACGTCGGCCATCTTGTCCGAGTCGTACTCGTTCATCTGGCAGCCGAAGGTCTTGATGAAGACTTTCTTGCTCATCATGGGCCTCCAGGATCAGGGCTTGGTCCAGGTCTGCGCGACGGGGTCGAAGTTCCAACTCTGCGCCTCGAGCGGCGTGGCCGGCCACGGTTTCTTGGCGGCCTCGTCCGGTGTGAGGATCCAGACGTCCTTGACGAGGCCCTGGTTGTCCAGCGTGTAGTGCACCAGCATCTTTGCCCCGATCAGCGCACCGGACAACTCGACCATGTTCTGCTGGCCACGGATGCGCGCACCCGGCGCCAGTCGGGCGGGCCTCCCATTGAGCGTGACGGAAGGCGGCGCGTCGACCATCAGCGAGCCGCGCAACGCGGTTTGCGGGAAGTTGCGCTGGACCTGCGCGGCGGCAGGGGCAGCGAGACCGATGGCGGCGATGGCAGCAAGAACACAGCGATACATGGTGTAGATCCAGTGGCTGTTGAGGGGCCCAGAGTGAAAACGGCTCCAAGTCTCGGTGAAGACGCGGAGCCGGATTCGGAACTCTGGTGGCGCTTCAGGGATTCGAACCCCGGACCTGCGGATTATGATTCCGTCGCTCTAACCGACTGAGCTAAAGCGCCTAAGCCCGCGATTATATCGTGGCGCCTGAGCGCCACGCCGACCTCCCGCACCCCCGTTTCTGCAGCGACCGGAACCTCCCCACCGCATGTTCAGCTTCTTCAAGAAAAAGCCGCCGGTCGAACCCACCGCCGCCGTGCCGCCCGAATCGCCCGCGGTTCCGGCGGCTGCGGAGGCCGTGCCGGCGGAGCACCGTCGCTGGATCGACAAACTGCGCAGCGGCCTGCGCAAGACCGGCTCGAGCATCACGCAGGTGTTTACCGGCGCGCAGATCGACGACGCGCTCTACGAGGAACTCGAAGCCGCCCTGCTGATGGCCGACACCGGCGTCAAGGCCACCGAATTCCTGCTCGACGACCTGAAGCGCCGCGTCAAGGAGGCTCGCGCCACCGAACCGGCAGCCGTGAAGGGTCTGCTGGCCGAGGCCATCGCGGACCTGCTGCGACCGCTGGAAAAGGCACTGGCCGTCGGGGAGGCTGCGCCCACGGTGATGATGGTCGTCGGCGTCAACGGCGCGGGCAAAACCACCAGCATCGGCAAGCTCACACGTCACCTCGCCGAGGGCGGCGACAAGGTGCTGCTGGCCGCAGCCGACACCTTTCGCGCCGCCGCGAAGGAACAGCTCGCCGTGTGGGCCGGGCGAACCAATGTCGAGATCGTCAGCCAGCAAGGCGGCGACCCGTCGGCTGTGGCCTTCGATGCGGTCGTCGCCGGCAAGGCGCGCGGCCGCGATGTGGTGATCGCCGACACGGCCGGCCGTCTACCGACGCAGCTGCACTTGATGGAAGAACTCAGGAAAATCAAGCGCGCGATCGGCAAGGCGCAGGATGGTGCGCCGCACGAGGTGCTGCTGGTCATCGACGGCAACACCGGGCAGAACGCACTGGCCCAGGTAAAGACCTTCGACGATGCGTTGCAGCTGACCGGCCTCATCGTCACCAAGCTCGACGGCACCGCCAAGGGAGGCGTGCTTGCCGCCATTGCGCGCGAGCGTGCCGTGCCGGTCTACTTCATCGGCATCGGCGAGAAGCTGGAGGACCTGCAGCCGTTCAGCGCGCGCGAATTCGCCAACGCATTGCTGAACTGACTCGGGTCGTCAGCGCGGCGAGACGCCCTTTGACCGGTCCGGCGCGAGCGGTGCCGGACCCGAGTCGAAGTCGTCGTACCAAGTCTCCGGCGGCGCTTCGCGCAGCCCGGCCACCTCGTCGGGCGCCATGTCGCGCTCGACGGCGGCGAACGCGTCGGGGGCGGGTTCGGCGCGCGGCCGCTGCGGCGCCGTTCGCGTGACGGGGCTGGGCACGCCAGGTGCGGATTCGGGTGCGGGCGGTGTGGGCGCGATGGCTTCGCGCGCGGCTTCCACCGACGGCAGCGTGTTGTCGAGCCACACGTGCACTGGTATGTCGGCTGCGGTCAGCACACGCGCGAGCCGCTGCTGGCGTTTCAGTACCCGCGGGCTGACCTGCTCGGTGCCCGAGTGAATCTCCACCACGGCGACCACCTGCGAATAGCGGTCGCAGATCACCAGGTCGGCGCACAACTGGCCCACCCGGCGCAGCCATTCAGCATACGAATTGCGCGTCGGGACCTTGATGAACCGCGCCAGCGGCACCTGAGCGAGGATCATGTGGGCGGGCAGCGCGCTGCGCAGCCTCTCGTAGGCGTCGCGTTCGACGCTGGTCAGCACGCGCGTCGCCTGCGGCGGCCAGGCGGCCAAGGTGTCGAGGTCGTCGGCCGGGTGGTGGTTGTCGGCGCGCTGGCTTGCAACGCGGGTGCGCAGCCACCACCAAGCGAGCAGCAGGGCAACAACGAGCGCAATGGCGATCAGCAACGAGGTCAAGGCAATGGCCGGGTAGTTGGCAACACTGGAACATAACTGCCGCCACGGGGCAGGTCAATGCGCTGCAACGCGAAGGGCAGGGCGGCGGAGCGTGCGAAATGGCTCATCGCATGCCGCCCATGCCCTTCGGGCCGCCCATGCGCTTCATCATCTTCATCAGGCCGCCGCCCTTCATCTTCTTCATCATGTCGCGCATCTGCTCGAACTGGTTCAGCAGGCGATTCACCTCCTGCACATGGACCCCGGCGCCCGCCGCGATACGGCGCTTGCGCGTGGCTTTGATCAGCTCGGGCTTGCGCCGCTCCAGCGGCGTCATCGAGCAGATGATGCCTTCCATGCGCCGCACATCGCGTTCGGCGCGGTCCATGTCGACGGCGCCCGCCTTGGCGGTGAGCTGGCTGGGCAGCTTGTCCATCAGCCCGGACAAGCCCCCCATATTCTTCATTTGTGAGATCTGTGACAGGAAGTCGTTGAGGTCGAAGGCGTTGCCCGACTTGACCTTGTCGGCGAGCCTTTGCGCCGCCGCCATGTCCACGCCCTTGGACACTTCCTCGACCAGCGCGACGATGTCGCCCATGCCCAGAATGCGCCCGGCATGGCGCTCGGCATCGAACACTTCGAGGCCGTCGATCTTCTCGCTGGTGCCGGCGAACTTGATCGGCGCGCCGGTGATCTGGCGCACCGACAGCGCGGCGCCGCCGCGCGAGTCGCCGTCGGTCTTGGTCAGCACGATGCCGGTCAGCGGCAGCGCTTCCTTGAAGGCGCGCGCGGTGTTGATCGCGTCCTGGCCCTGCATCGCGTCGACCACGAACAAGGTCTCGACCGGCTTCAGCGCCGCATGCAGATCGGCGATCTCCTTCATCAGCGCTTCGTCGATGGCCAGGCGCCCGGCGGTGTCGACCAGCAGCACATCGAAATAGTGCTTTCGCGCGTAGTCGAGTGCAGCGTGTGCGATCGCGACCGGCTGGTCGGAAGCGCTCGACGGGAACCACTCGGCTCCGGCCTGCTGGGTCACGGTCTTCAGCTGCTCGATGGCGGCGGGCCGGTACACGTCGACCGATACGGTGAGGACCTTCTTCTTGCGCTTCTCGATCAGGTGGCGGGCCAGCTTGGCGGTGGTGGTGGTCTTGCCGGCGCCCTGCAGGCCGGCCATCAGGATCACCGCCGGCGGTTGTACCGCGAGGTTGATGTCGGCCACGCCCTCACCCATCGTGCGGCTGAGTTCGCGGTTGACGATGCCCACCAGCGCCTGCCCCGGCGACAGCGAGCCCACCACCTCGGCGCCCAGTGCACCCTCCTTCACGCGAGCGATGAAGTCGCGCACGACGGGCAGTGCGACGTCGGCTTCGAGCAGCGCCATGCGCACCTCGCGCAGCATCTCCTGCACGTTGCTTTCGGTGATGCGGGCCTGGCCGCGCATCTTCTTGACGAGGCGACTCAGCCGGTCGGTGAGAGTGGATGCCATGATGCGGATGCGGCCCTTGGGTTGCGCGGAATCGGTGCGAGCGGCGCAGGGCGCGAAAGTACACTCTGCGAATGATTCTAGCTTTCGGGTCCGCGACGGAGGGCGCGGCGTTCAACGCGTTGCTGGCCGCGCCAGGCGCACTGGCACTTGCGGCCTATGCGGCGGCGGCACTGCTGCCGCAAGGCGACGGCAGCCGCTTGCGGGCCAGCCTTCTGATTGCCTGGTTGGCGCATGCGCTGGCCATCGCGGTCGATACCTCCGGCGCCGGTGCGCCAACGGCCGGAGCGCGCTTCGGTTTCGCGCCGGCGCTGTCGGTCACGCTGTGGCTGGTGATCGGCGTGTACCTGGTGGAAAGCCGTTCGTTGCCGCTCATCGGCGTGCGCCGCGCGCTCGCCATGCTTGGCGCCACGGCGGTCGTGCTGGCGCTGCTGTTTCCCGGTGAACTGCGCCCGCACGCCGGGTCGCGCTGGGCACCGCTGCATTGGGTGATGGGCATCGCGTCCTACGGTCTCTTCGGTGCGGCGGTGTTGCATGCGGCGATGCTCAGCCGCGCCGATCGCCAGATGCGCCAGCTGCCGGTGGGCGCCGCCACGTCGCCGGCGCCGCTCGGGCTGCCGCTGCTGCGCCTGGAGCGCCTGACCTTCCGCTTCGTCGCCGCGGGCTTCGCTGTGCTGACCGCGGCGCTGGTGCTGGGCTGGTGGTTCGCCAACCCGTGGCGCTGGGATCACAAGACCGTGTTCTCGATCCTCGGCTGGGCGGTGTTCGCGGCCCTGCTGGCCGGCCGGCGCGCCTTCGGCTGGCGCGGCCCGCGTGCCTTGCGCTGGTTGTACGCCGGCGCCGGCCTGCTGCTGCTGGCCTATGTCGGCTCGCGCTTCGTGCTCGAAGTGGTGCTGCATCGCCCGCCGGCGATCTGAAACCGAACCATGATCAAGTACCTGCTGTTGATCCTCGTGGTGGTGGGCGTGCTGTGGCTTGCTCGCACGGGTCGCCGCCGCGTCGAGCCGCCCAAACCGCGCGCCGCCGACGCGACGCGCCGCGAAGCGATGGTGTCGTGCGCGCACTGCGGCCTGCATCTGCCGAGCAGCGAAGCGCTGCCGGGGCGCGGCGGGGTGTTCTGCGGCGAGGCGCATCGCGCAGCCTACGAGAAGGCGCATCCTCAGCGATGAGTGCCGCACCGACCACCGGCGACCGCCGCAGGGGAGAACGCCGCTCGAAGCGCCGAAAGCCGCCGGCCGAGGAGTCGTTCTTCGGTGCGTTCGGCGTCGGCGAGGAAACGCAGGTGTTCGACGACGCCGGCGTCGACGAGGACGAGTCGCGCTACGAAGGCGGCTGGGTCGGCCGCTCCGAAACCGATTCGCGTTTCCTGTCGCGCCAGGCGCGGCGCCTGGTCGGGGCCGGGCAGACGGCGTTTTACCGCATCTATCGGGTCTTCCTCGGAGCGCGTGCGGCGCTCGGCATTGCGCTGATCCTGACCCTGGTGGCGGCGGGTGTCTTCGGCGGGCGCCCGACGTTCGCCGTGGCACTGATCAGCGTGGCCTACGCGGCGCTGGCCTTGAGCATGTGGCTGCTGCCGCACTTCCAGCGCACTGTCACGCCGCACGAGTTGGCGCGCCTGCGTGGCCCGCAGTGGCTTGCCACCATCGGCGCCGACATCGCCAGCTTCAACGCGCTGCACCTGGTGTCGCATTCGTCGAGCTTCAACTACGTGGCCTTGCTGGTGCTGCCGGTGCTGATGGCCGGCGTGCTGACGCCGCGCGCGCAGGCGCTGGCCACGGCCGCGGTGGTTGCACTGGCGCTGCTCGGCACGGCGTGGCTGGCGGTGCTTTCCGGCGGCGACGCCACCGCGTTGATGACCCAGGCCGGGCTCGCCGGCAGCGGGCTGTTTGTCATCACGGTGCTGGCGGGTGAACTGGCGGGGCGGCTCGCGCGCGAAGAACTGACCGCCAAAGGCAGCCTCGAACTGGCGCGCCAGCAGGCGCAGCTCAATCGTCTGGTGATCGAGGAAATGCAGGACGGCGTGCTGGTGGTCGATCGGCGCGGCCGCGTGCGCGCCGCCAACCCGGCGGCACGCCGCCTGCTCGCGCCGGACGGCATGTGCCGCCCTGCGCCGTTCCAACTGCGCGGCGTGGAGGCCTGGGAGTCGCTGGTGCGCACCGTCGAACGTGCCTTCGTCGATGCAGTGTGGCCTGAAGCCGGCCGCGATGTCGTGCTCGAGTTCGAGCCCGGCGAGACGCGCACCTTGCGCGTTCGCATCCGCTTCACGCGCCGCCTCGAGTCGCAGGCGAGCGAGGATTTCTGTGTGCTGCTGCTCGAAGACGTGCGCAACATGCAGGCGCGCACGCGACAGGAAAAGCTGGCGGCGATGGGCCGGGTGTCGGCCGGCATCGCGCACGAAATCCGCAACCCGCTGGCGGCCATCGCGCAGGCCAATGCCTTGCTGTCGGAAGACGCCACGACGCCGAGCCAGCGCCAGCTCACGCGCATGGTGACCGACAACGTGGAACGTCTGAAGCGCATCGTCGACGACGTCATGGAGGTGGCGCCCGGCACCGTGCAGGACGCCGGCGTGATCGACGTCGGCGCCCAGGTCGCGGTGGCATGCAGCGAGTGGGCGCGCGCGGCGGGCATCCCTTTGGGCGACAGCAGCGCCTTGCGCGTGGACCTGCCCGCCGACCCGCTGGGCGGCGTCTTCGACGCCGAGCATTTGCGCCGCGTGCTGATCAACCTGCTCGACAACGCCTACCGACACGCCAGCAAGGCGCCGGGCTCGGTGCACCTGCGGCTGTATCCGCTCGACGACACGAAGGTGCAGCTCAGCGTCGCCAGCGACGGCGCGCCGATCCCGCCCGACGTGGAGCGCTACCTGTTCGAGCCGTTCTTCTCGACGCGCAGCCGCGGCACCGGCCTGGGCCTGTATATTTGCCGGGAGCTGTGCGAACGCTACGGCGCCAGCATCGAATACCGGCTGCGCCCGCCCGCCGAGCCGAACCGCAACGAGTTCCAGGTCGCGATGCGGCGGCAGGCACTCACCGGCGCCGAAGCGCGGCTTCACCTCACCAGCTGATCCATGGCCAATCCGTCTCATTTCAGCCTGCTGGTCGTCGACGACGAACCGGACCTGCGCACGCTGTACGAGCTGACGCTCTTGCGCGAGGGCTACGACGTCGAGACCGCGGGCTCGGTCGAAGAGGCCTTGCTGCATCTGAAGGACCGCACCTACAGCCTGGTCATCACCGACATGCGCCTGCCCGACGGCACCGGCCTCGACCTGCTGCGCCGGCTGGAGGAAAGCGGCCGGCGCGAGAAGGCCATCGTCATCACCGCCTACGGCTCGGCCGAGAACGCCGTCGAGGCGCTGAAGGCGGGCGCCTACGACTACCTGACCAAGCCGGTCGACCTGAAGCAGTTCCGCGCGGTGGTCGCCTCGGCGCTCGGGCGCACGCCATCCACCGTGCCGACGATGGTGCCGTCGAGCCTGCCGTCCGAGCATGAACAGGCGACCGGCATCGTCACGCCGCGGCCGCCCCGAACGGCGCCGCCGGCGGCACCGGTGGCGCCGGTGAGTGCCGCGCTCAACCGCATGGCCGGCCACTCGGCGGCAATGCAGGAGGTGCGTTTGCTGGTGGAGAAGGTGGCGCGCAGCATGGCGCCGGTGCTGGTCAGCGGCGAGTCGGGAACCGGCAAGGAATTGGTGGCGCGCGCGATACACGAAGTGAGCCCGCGCAGCACGCAGCCCTTCATCGCCGTTAACTGCAGTGCGATTCCCGAGCAACTGCTCGAGGCCGAGTTCTTCGGCTACCGCAAGGGCGCGTTCACCGGCGCCAACGACGACCGCGAAGGATTCTTTCAGGCCGCCAACGGCGGCACCCTGTTCCTCGACGAGATCGGCGACCTGCCGCTGTCGATGCAATCGAAGCTGCTGCGCGCGATCCAGGAGCGTTCGGTGCGCCCGGTCGGCGCGGTCAACGAGCAGGCGGTCAATGTGCGGCTGCTCAGCGCGACCCACAAGGACCTGGGCGCGGAAGTGCTGGCGGCCAGGTTCCGCCAGGACCTGTACTACCGCCTCAACGTGATCCAGATCCATGTGCCGCCATTGCGCGAGCGGCTCGAAGACCTGGCGACGATCAGCGAACATGTGCTCGAACGCATCGCGCGCGACGCCAATGTCTCGCCGGCGCCGCGGCTGGCGCGCGATGCGCTGGTACACCTGGCGCGCTACCCATTCCCGGGCAATGTGCGCGAGCTGGAAAACCTGCTGCACCGCGCGGTCGCGCTGTCGGGTGGCGAGGCGATCGACGTGTTCGACCTCGGCCTGCCCGAAACTGTGTTCACCGACAGCGCTGCGCAGGAGCTCGATCTGATCACCGAGAACACGCGCATCGACCTGGCCGCGCTGGCGCCCGAGCCGGCGCCGGTGCGACCGGTGGAAGTGCCGCTGCCCAGCGACTTGGCGGCCTACCTGGATGAGGTGGAGCGCGACATCCTGCTGCGCGCGCTCGAGCGCCACCGCTTCAATCGAACGGCGGCCGGCGCGAGCCTGGGCCTGTCGCTGCGGCAGATGCGCTACCGCATGGCGCGCCTGAACGTCAGCGTCGGCGGCGACAGCTTCGATGGCGAACGCGGCAACCACTGAATCCAAGGCGGCGTGGCACGACGGCTGGTGGCGGCGCGCACGCCGCTGCCGATCGCCCAATTTCGGGCCGCGGCCCGAGGCTTGCGCGATCACGCTCGCGCTGATTCATTCGATCAGTTTGCCCCCCGGCGAATACGGCGGCGACGGCGTCGAGCGGCTGTTCACCAATCGCCTCGACTGGGACGCGCATCCCTATTTCCAAAGCATCCGCGGCACGCAGGTGTCGTCGCACTTCTTCATCCGTCGCGACGGCGAGATCCTGCAATTCGTCTCCTGCGACGACCGCGCCTGGCATGCGGGTCGCTCGCATTGGCAAGGTCGGGACGACTGCAACGACTTTTCGATCGGCATCGAACTGGAAGGCCTGGAAGGCGAGACCTTCGAGCGTGTGCAATACGCCGCACTGGCGCGCTTGCTTCAGGCCGTGGCCGCGCGCTATCCGCTGCGTCATGTCGCCGGACACGAGCATGTGGCGCCGGGCCGCAAGCAGGACCCCGGTCCGGGTTTCGATTGGCCTGCGCTGCAGGCCGAGCTGCAGTGGCCCGACGCCGCCTTCGCAGCACTCGCGTAGACCGCGGCACGCTCGATTCCAGCGATTTGCGCGCAGCGCGCGTGGTGTCATCGCGTCGACACCACAAATCGGGTAAGCACGCATGGTACGCTACAGGTAGTGTCTTAAAGTACTGCGGTGCCCCACATGTAGTGTCCAGGTGAATCGAGCGATCCACGTGCACTCCACCGAATCTCCACAGGCTTTTCCACAGGTCGCCGGCAGCGAGCCCGGCTCGGCAAGCGGCCGCGGCGTTCGTATCCCGGCGCCAATCATCACGAAATCGACCCATTTGGTCCGTTCAGCTGCGCTCGTCGCAGCTTGAACGTCCGAAACGCTTTCACAGAAGGACATCCATGCAAACTGTCGTTCCCCGTACGCAGCAAACCGCGCCGGTTTCGGCTGCCGCCGCTCCCGTCGCCTCCGTCGCGTCGGCCTACCAGGGCTATCAGATCATTCGCCGCAATGGTGCGGTGGTGGCCTTCGAGCCGAACAAGATCGCCGTCGCGCTGATGAAGGCGTTCCTTGCCGTGCACGGCACCCAAGGCGCGGCGTCGGCCAGCGTGCGCGAGACCGTCGACGGGCTGACCGAGGTCGTCGTGCGTGCGCTGCTGCGCTCGCGGCCGGGCGGTGGCACCTTCCACATCGAAGACGTGCAGGACCATGTCGAACTCGGGTTGATGCGCGGCGGACACCATGAGGTGGCGCGTGCCTACGTGCTGTACCGCGAGCGCCGCACGCAGGAGCGTGCCAAGCAGGCGCAGCCGGCCGTTGCCGCCGAACCCGCGCTGACGGTGACCGACCGCGGCCAGCGTGTGCCGCTGGACTTGAAGCGGCTGCAAACCATCATCGAGTCGGCCTGCGCCGGCCTGGGCGCCGACGTCAAGCCCGATCCGATCATGGCCGAGACCAAGCGCAACCTGTACGACGGCGTACCGATCGACGAAGTGCACAAGGCGGCGATCCTCGCCGCACGCACGCTGATCGAGAAAGACCCCGGCTACACGCGTGCCACGGCGCGTTTGCTGCTGCACACGATCCGCAAGGAAATCCTCGGCGAGGAAGTGCTGCACGCCGACATGCACAGCCGCTACGCCGACTACTTCCCGGGCTTCATCAAGAAAGGCGTGCAGGCCGAACTGCTCGACGAGAAGCTGCTGCAGTTCGACCTGGCCAAGCTCGGCGCCGCGCTGAAGGCCGACCGCGACCTGCAGTTCGACTACCTCGGCCTGCAGACGCTGTACGACCGTTACTTCCTGCACGTGAGCGACGTTCGCATCGAATTGCCGCAAGCCTTCTACATGCGCGTCGCGATGGGCCTGGCGCTGGGCGAGATCGACCGCGAAGCGCGCGCGATCGAGTTCTACGAAGTGCTGTCGACCTTCGACTTCATGAGCAGCACGCCGACGCTGTTCAATGCCGGCACGCACCGCTCGCAGCTGTCGAGCTGCTACCTCACCACGGTGGCCGACGACCTCGACGGCATCTATGAGGCACTGAAGGAAAACGCGCTGCTGTCCAAGTTTGCCGGCGGTCTCGGCAACGACTGGACCAACGTGCGTGCGCTCGGCTCGCACATCAAGGGCACCAACGGCAAGAGTCAGGGCGTGGTGCCGTTCCTCAAGGTCGTCAACGACACCGCGGTCGCGGTCAACCAGGGCGGCAAGCGCAAGGGCGCGGTGTGCGCCTACCTGGAGAGCTGGCACCTCGACATCGAGGAATTCCTCGAGCTGCGCAAGAACACCGGCGACGACCGCCGCCGCACCCACGACATGAACACGGCGAACTGGATTCCCGACCTGTTCATGAAGCGCGTGATGGAAGGCGGCGACTGGACACTGTTCTCGCCGAGCACCTGCCCCGACCTGCACGACAAGTTCGGCAAGGCGTTCGAGGCGGCCTACACCGCCTACGAAGACAAGGCCGCGCGTGGCGAGATCAAGCTGTTCAAGAAGACGCCGGCGCGCGACCTGTGGCGCAAGATGCTGTCGATGCTGTTCGAGACCGGGCACCCTTGGATCACCTTCAAGGACGCCTGCAACGTGCGCTCGCCGCAGCAGCATGTGGGCGTGGTGCACTCGAGCAACCTGTGCACCGAGATCACGCTTAACACCAGCGCCACCGAGATCGCGGTGTGCAACCTGGGTTCGGTGAACCTGGTGCACCACCTCAAGGACGGGCAGATCGACCACGCGAAACTGAAGAAGACCGTGGCCACCGCGATGCGCATGCTCGACAACGTCATCGACATCAACTACTACGCGGTGAAGAAGGCGCGCGACTCCAACCTGCGCCATCGCCCGGTGGGGCTCGGCATCATGGGCTTCCAGGACGCGCTGCACGAACTGCGCGTGCCCTACGCGTCCGAGGCTGCGGTCGAGTTCGCCGACCGCTCGATGGAGGCCGTCTGCTACCACGCCTACTGGGCCTCGACCGAGCTGGCGGCGGAGCGTGGCCGCTATTCCAGCTACCGCGGCTCGCTGTGGGACCGCGGCATCCTGCCGATCGACTCGCTCGACCTGCTGGCCGAGCAGCGCGGCGGCTATGTCGACGTGGACCGCAGCGCGACGCTCGACTGGGATGCGCTGCGCCAGCGCATCAAGGAAAACGGCATGCGCAACTCCAACTGCGTGGCCATCGCGCCGACCGCAACCATCTCCAACATCATCGGCGTCAGCGCGTCGATCGAGCCGAACTTCGGCAACCTGTCGGTCAAGTCCAACCTGTCGGGCGAGTTCACCGTCATCAACGAGTACCTGGTTCGTGACCTGAAGAAGCTCGGCCTGTGGGACGACGTGATGGTGATGGACCTGAAGCACTTCGACGGCTCGCTGCGCCGCATCGACCGCGTGCCGCAAGACCTGAAGGACCTGTACGCCACCGCCTTCGAAGTCGAGACGCAGTGGCTGGTTGAAGCCGCGGCGCGCCGCCAGAAGTGGATCGACCAGGCGCAGTCGCTCAACATCTACATGGCCGGCGCCTCGGGCAAGAAGCTCGACGAGACCTACAAGCTCGCGTGGACGCGCGGCCTGAAGACGACCTACTACCTGCGCACCGTGGGCGCCACGCACGCCGAGAAGTCGACGGTGAAAGCGGGCAAGCTCAACTCGGTGGCGAGCGGATCGGGCAGCGGTGGCATCGATGCGGCAGCGGCCGCGGCAGCGTCGCAGTTGGCCGCAGCGAGTGCCGATGCTGCGAGCGACATCAAGTTCTGCGCGATCGACGATCCGACCTGCGAGGCCTGTCAGTGATGAGCGCGAGCGACGCGCGTGAGCCGTGTGTTCACGCGCGTCGCATCGCATCGATCGCTGCAATCACGTCGATGCAATAGCGCAACAACGAACAAGCGCGAAGCGCTTGCGATGTCAAGAAGTGCTTGGCGTTTAGACGCAACACTCCGATAATTCGAACGCACAGGAAATCCACCATGTTGGTTTGGGAAGAAGAAGTCAGTCCCTCGACAACTCATACATCGAGTCCCGCGCCGAGCTCTCTGTCTCAAGCGCGTGCAGTCCTTCCGTCTGCGTCGTTGGCTACCGTGTTGGCCGAGAACGGTGCCACGATTTCCTCCGCTGCCGTCAAGTCGCCCGCCGTCAGCACGCGTCGCGTGAACGCCGCCGACAAGCGCATCATCAACGGCCAAACCGACGTGAATCAGCTGGTGCCGTTCAAGTACAAGTGGGCGTGGGAGAAGTACCTCGCCACCTGCTCGAACCACTGGATGCCGCAAGAGATCAACATGTCGCGCGACATCGCGACCTGGAAAGATCCGAACGGCTTGAGCGAAGACGAGCGCCGCATCATCAAGCGCAATCTCGGCTTCTTCGTCACTGCCGATTCGCTGGCCGCCAACAACATCGTGCTCGGCACCTATCGCCACATCACGGCGCCCGAATGCCGCCAGTTCCTGCTGCGCCAGGCGTTCGAGGAAGCGATCCACACCCACGCCTACCAATACATCGTCGAGTCGCTCGGTCTCGACGAGAGCGAGATCTTCAACGCCTACCACGAGGTCACGTCGATCCGCGACAAAGACGAATTCCTGCTGCCGTTCATCCACGCGGTGATGGACCCTCACTTCACCACCGGCACGCCCGAGAACGACCAGACGCTGCTGAAGAGCCTGATCGTTTTCGCCTGCCTGATGGAGGGCCTGTTCTTCTACGTCGGCTTCACGCAGATCCTCGCGCTCGGGCGGCAGAACAAGATGACCGGCGCGGCCGAACAGTATCAGTACATCCTGCGCGACGAGTCGATGCACTGCAACTTCGGCATCGACCTGATCAACCAGATCAAGCTCGAGAACCCGCAACTCTGGACGAGCACATTCAAGGCCGAGATCAAGGCCTTGTTCATGAAAGCGGTCGAGCTCGAGTACCGATATGCCGAAGACACCATGCCACGCGGCGTGCTCGGCCTGAACGCATCCATGTTCAAGGGATATCTGCGCTACATCGCCAACCGGCGGGCCACGCAGATCGGTTTGGAAGAGCTCTTCCCGAACGAGGAAAACCCGTTCCCGTGGATGAGCGAAATGATTGACCTGAAGAAGGAGCGCAATTTCTTCGAGACCCGCGTCATCGAATACCAATCCGGTGGCGCGCTCTCGTGGGATTGACGACTCTTCGAGCGTTTACAGCACGGGGTCGAATGTGAGAGATCAAGATTCGCGGATCGTGATGCACCGACGCAGAAGCGGCGCACTCGAGACGCAACCCGATTCACCGTACCGGGGCGCCCATCCTGGGCAGACTCTGGGCGGTGAATAGCTGTCTGGCTTCGGTTTTCCGCCGTTGCGAGACAGTGCTTTTTCAACTTGATCAAGGAGAAATGTAATGGCAACTGCGAAGAAAGCTGCGGCAAAGAAACCTGCCGCGAAGAAGGCCCCGGCGAAGAAGGCTCCGGCCAAGAAGGCCGCGGCGAAGAAACCGGCGGCGAAGAAGGCTCCGGCCAAGAAGGCCCCGGCGAAGAAGGCCGCGGCGAAGAAGCCGGCAGCGAAGAAGACTGCGGCGAAGAAGCCGGCGGCGAAGAAGGCTGCGGCGAAGAAGCCGGCAGCAAAGAAGGCCGCGGCGAAGAAGCCGGCAGCGAAGAAGGCTGCGGCGAAAAAGCCTGCGGCCAAGAAGCCGGCGGCGAAAAAGGCTGCGGCGAAGAAGCCGGCTGCCAAGAAGGCAGCGAAGAAGGCTGCGAAGCCTGCTGCGAAGAAGGCCCCCCCCGCCGCCCCTGCTGCCCCTGCCCCCGCGAAGCCCGCGGCGGCACCGGCTGCGAAGACGGCACTGAGCCCTCAAGCAGCGTGGCCTTTCCCGACGGGCAACAAGCCCTGAGTGACAGGCTATGCCTCTGTGAAAACCCGGCTCCGGCCGGGTTTTTTCTTGATCGCCCCCGATGCCATCGCCGACCCAGAACCCCGCCGACCCGCTGAGCTCATGGCCTTGTGCCCGCCAAACCGCGCGTGGCGTGATGCTCGACCTGAGCATCGTTCCCGGCGCCAAGCGCACCGAACTGGTTGGTTTGCACGACGGCGCGTTGCGCGTGCGCCTGGGTGCGCCACCGGTGGACGGCAAGGCGAACGAGGAGTTGCTGCGCTGGCTTGCCGCACAACTCGCGCAACCTCGTCGCGCCGTCTCGCTCGTGCGCGGCGCTTCCGGCCGGCGCAAGCAGGTGCTGGTCGATGTTCCGCTGGCGGTGGTGTGCTCCTGGTTGTCGCAGCACCTGGCGCCGCAGTGAACTACATCGGCAAGGTGTCGGCGAAGCCATCGGGCGACGCGGCGCCGCGCTGAGGCGTCGCCTCGGGCGGCGCAGCCTGCAGCACCGCGTGCAGTCTTTGCACCTTCTCGCGCTGCGCGGCCGCCTGCGACGCGGCGCGCCGACTCTGCGAGAGTTCGTGCTGCAGCTTCTCGAGCTGCCTGCGTGCTTGCACCGTCTGCGCGGCGCAGGACTGGCGCGCCTTGTCCATTTGATGCAGACGCAGCGACAGCGCGGCGAGCTGGCGGCGGTACCACCAACGTGCCACCCCCCAGGTCGCTGCGCTGAGCAGCGCAGTCGTCGGGGCGTAGACAAGCCAGTCTGTTTGCATAGTGATCGGCTTTTCGGCCGATCACCTGCACAACTTTAGCTGGGGCCGGTCAGGCGGTGAGCTGGCTCGCGTCGACGCGGTGGTTCTGACCGCCGCGGCAGGCAATCTTCAGCGCCCCGACGCGGTTGCCCAAGGCCACACAGCGCTCCAACGGCCAGCCACGCTCCAGCCCGAACAGCAGCGCGGCGCGAAACGCGTCGCCGCACCCGGTGGGATCGAGCACTTCGGTCGCGCTGACGCCGGGGACATGGGTTCGAACACCTTGTTGCCACAGCTCGCAGCCTTGGGCACCAAGCGTGACGATGACGCCCTTGAGGTGTGAACGCGACAGCGATTCCAGCGTCTCGCCGCTGCGCTCGCACAGCATGCGGGCTTCGTAGTCGTTGACCGCGACCCATGTGGCCTGTTCGACGAAGTGCCTGAGCTCGGTGCCATCGAACATCGGCAGACCCTGGCCCGGATCGAAGATGAAGTCGATGCCGGCGGCGGAAAGTTGCGCCGCGTGTTCGAGCATCGCGTCGCGGCCATCGGGCGCGACGATCGCGAGCCGGATGTCGCTGCGCGACGGCACCACGGTCAACTGTGCCGACTGCATCGCGCCCGGGTGGAACGCGGTGATCTGGTTGTTGTCGATGTCGGTGATGATGATGGCCTGGGCCGTGTAGGTGTCGGGCACCACGCGCACGTACTCGGTGCTGGCACCCCACGACTGCAGGCGTTTCACGTACTCGTGTCCATCGGAACCGACGGTCGCCATCACCAGCGGCTCGCCGCCGAGCTGGCTGAGTGTGTAGGCGATGTTGCCGGCGCAACCGCCGAATTCGCGCCGCAGCGTCGGCACCAGGAACGAGACGTTCAGGATGTGCACCTGCTCCGGCAGGATCTGCTGCGCGAAGCGCCCGGGGAAGGTGGTGATGGTGTCAAACGCGAGGGATCCGCAGATCAGTGCCGACATGGGCGCTCCGAGGGTGTTGAGAAGAAGGGGGTGAGTGGCACTCGCTGCCGCGTGTCGCGCACGCGCTGCGCTTCAGGGGTAGAAGACCTCGATGGTGTAGCCGGCCACGCGCGGGCCGCCGGTGGAGATCAGCGACTGCAGGGCCGCCTCGCTGCCGGCCGGGATGACACCGGTCACCGGGCGGAAATCGGCCGCAGCCAGCGCGCGCCGGGTCACGAGCTGTCCGGCGCCATCGGTCAGGCTGAGTTCGATCCACGGTGTCGCCACCGGCAGCGTTCCACGGTTGCGCAGCGTGACCGACAGGCGAAAGCTGTCGGTCCCCGGCGCCGCACGGTTCAGCGCGGTGCTCTCCACGGTGATGTCCTCGATGCGCCGCGGTGCCTCGATGCGGCAGTCGGCATAGGCACACCAGCTCGCCAGCAGTGGCCGCGTTTGCGGCCACTGCGCGGCCACGGAATCGCGAAAATGATGCGCCATCTGCAGCGCAAGCGCCGCCAGCAGCACGGCGCTCACCAGTGACAACAGGGTACGCGCCCAGGGTGTGCGCCAGCGCGCTTGCTGTTCGGCATGGCGCAGGAACGCCGGCGTGGCGGCTTTCGGCGCCCTCGCAGGTTTCGGAGGTTTCGGAGGCTTGTCGGACTTCGCTGTCTTGGCTCGCCGCGGCGCCGCGGCGCCGTTGTCGGCGTCCGCCAACAGTTCGGTGTTGAATTGCGCATCGGCGAAATCGACCCGGTCGCGTTTGGCCACCGACTGGGCCGGCGACTGCTCGACATCGTCCTGCTCCGGCCTGAAGAAGCGCGACGCGATGCGGTCTTCCTCGTCGAGCTCAGCGACGGTCTGGTCGCCGGCTTCGGCATAGGCTTCGCGGCGTTGCGCCGATTCGGCTTGCGCTTGCTCGGAGCTGGGCCGCGTCCATTGCGGCGGCGCCTCCCGGTCGAGGTCGAACAGCCCCTCGAGTGCGTTGAACACCTCGTCGCAGCGGCCGCAGCGGACCCATCCCTCCGAGACCTTGAGCTGGTCCTGCACCACGCGAAAGATCGTGCCGCACGAGGTGCACCGCGTGGCCATGCTCATGTCGGCACCCACGGCGTTTGCGGCACCTGCTCCCGTCGGCCGCGAAGCGGTGCGCTCGCGGGGACCCTGGACTGCTCGCGCATCTTGAGGCGGCTCGGCGATACGCTCATGCGGAAATCATGCCACGCGCGACTACTCGGGCCGTTGTGCCGTCATCAGGATCCAGCCGTCTTCGCGGTCCGTCACTTCGAGCGCGCACCACGGCGCGTAGGCGTCTCGCAGCTCCTGGGCCTGCCGATCGAGAATGCCGGCAAGGACTAGGTCGCCACCGGCGGCCACGTGAGCGCACAGCAGCGGCGCCAGCAGTTTGAGCGGAGTGGCCAGGATGTTCGCCAGCACCAGCGGGTACGCGCCGGCAGCCGCATCGGGCAACGCGGCGTTCAGCGTGACGCCGTTGGCGAGCGCGTTGGCGCGGGTCGCCTCGACGGCGGCGGGGTCGATGTCGACCGCGTCGATCTCGCGCGCACCATGCAGCGCCGCGCCGATGGCCAGAATGCCCGAGCCGCAACCATAGTCCAGCACGCGCGACCAGCGCGCGCCGCGTTCCTCGGCGTGGGCGGCGATCCAGCGCAGGCACATGCGCGTCGTCGGGTGCGTGCCGGTGCCGAACGCGAGGCCGGGGTCGAGGCGGATCACCTTCGTCGCCGCGGCAGGGGTCTCATGCCAACTCGGCACGACCCAGAAACTCGGCGTGATCTCCACCGGTGTGAACTGCGACTGCGTCAGGCGCACCCAGTCCTGCTCTTCCACGTGGGTCAGCGAATGCACGTGGACGGCATGGGCCCAGTCTTGCGCCAGCAGCAGCGCGGCCGCGTCGGTGGCTTGGTTCTCGGTGCCGAACAGCGCCTTCAAGACCGATCGCTGCCAGGCGCCGCGGGCTGCGGGCATGCCCGGCTCGCCGAACAGCGCGCGTTCGGCGCCGGTGTCAGCGTCGGCGTCTTCCACCGACACCGACAGCGCGCCGAGCTCGTCGATCAAGGCATCCGACACCGATTCGACGCTGTCTTCGGGCGCGAGCAGCAACAACTCGAACATGGGGTCACCGTTTGTGCTGGGCCATCCAGCCTTCAAGATAGTGAATGCTGGTCCCGCCTTCCACGAACTTGGCGTCCACCATCAGTTCGCGGTGCAGCGGTATGTTGGTCAGGATGCCTTCAACCACCGTCTCGGACAAGGCGATGCGCATGCGCGCCAGCGCCTGCTCGCGGGTGTCGCCGTGGGCGATGATCTTGCCGATCATCGAGTCGTAGTTCGGTGGGACGAAGTAGTTGGTATAGGCGTGCGAGTCGACGCGAACGCCGGGGCCGCCGGGCGGGTGCCACATCGTGATGCGTCCGGGTGACGGGGTGAACTTGTATGGGTCTTCGGCGTTGATGCGGCACTCGATGGCGTGACCGCGCATCTGGATCTGGCGCTGCGTGAACGGCAGCTTCTCGCCGGCGGCCACCAGAATCTGCTGCTGCACGATGTCGATGCCGGTCACCATTTCGGTCACGGGGTGCTCGACCTGTACGCGCGTGTTCATCTCGATGAAGAAGAACTCGCCTTCCTCGAACAGGAACTCGAAGGTGCCGGCGCCGCGGTAGCCGATGCGCTTGCAGGCGGCGGCGCAACGCTCGCCGATGCGCTCGATCACCCGGCGCGGAATGCCCGGGGCGGGTGCTTCCTCGATGATCTTCTGGTGACGCCGCTGCATCGAGCAGTCGCGCTCGCCCAGCCAGACGGCATTCTTGTGCTGATCGGCGAGCACCTGGATTTCGATGTGTCGCGGGTTTTCGAGGAACTTCTCCATGTAGACCGACGGGTTGCCGAACGCCGCGCCGGCCTCGGAACGCGTGGTCTGAACTGCGTGAATCAGTGCTGCCTCGGTGTGCACGACGCGCATGCCACGCCCGCCGCCACCGCCTGCGGCCTTGATGATGACCGGGTAGCCGACGCTGCGCGCGATGCGGATGATTTCCTTCGGGTCCTCCGGCAACGCGCCTTCCGACCCCGGAACGCAGGGCACACCCGACTTGATCATTGCCTGCTTGGCCGCCACTTTGTCGCCCATCGTGCGGATGGCGTCGGGCGTCGGCCCGATGAAGGTGAAGCCGCTGCGTTCGACGCGCTCGGCGAAGTCGGCGTTCTCCGACAGGAAGCCGTAGCCGGGGTGGATGGCTTCGGCGTCGGTCACCTCGGCGGTCGAGATGATCGCCGGCATGTTGAGGTAGCTCTGCGCCGAGGCGGCCGGCCCGATGCACACGGCTTCGTCGGCCAGCTTGACGTACTTCGCGTCGCGGTCGGCTTCCGAATAGACGACGACCGACTTGACGCCGAGTTCACGGCACGCGCGCTGGATACGAAGGGCAATCTCCCCGCGATTCGCAATCAATATCTTCTTGAACATCGAGTCGGTCTCACTCGATGATGAACAGCGGCTGTCCGAACTCCACGGCCTGCCCGTTCTCGCACAGGATGCGTGTCACCGTGCCCGACTTGTCGGCCTCGATCTCATTCATGATCTTCATCGCTTCGATGATGCAGATCGGCTCGCCTTCCTTGATGGCCGATCCAACCTCGACGAAGGGCTTGGCGCCCGGGCTCGACGAGCGATAGAAGGTTCCCACCATCGGCGACTTCACCGCATGACCCGCCGGGACCGCCGGTTCGGCTGGAACGGCAAGTGCGCTCGCCGCAGCTGCCATTGGCGGTGGGGCGACGCCCATCGTCGGGATGGCCATCGGGTGCACCGCCGCGACCGGTTCGGCCTTGACGATGCGCACCTTGCCGTCGGCTTCGGTGATTTCCAGTTCGGAGATGTTCGACTCCGATACCAGATCGATCAGGGTTTTGAGCTTGCGAAGGTCCATGGGGTCTCCAACGTCGGTCGTTATCTTTTTGGGGTCCCGGGCGGGGCTGGACCGCCCCGGCGCACACCGCGCCGTTCAGGTGCCGCGCCGGGTCAGCGCGTAGTCGAGCGCCAGCCGGTAGCCGCTGGCACCGAGGCCGCAGATCACGCCCTCGGCCAAGTCTGAGAAATAGGAACGGTGGCGGAAAGGTTCGCGCTTGTGCACATTTGACAAGTGCACTTCGACGAACGGGAGTGCCACGGCGGCCAGTGCATCGCGCAGTCCGACACTAGTGTGGGTCAGGGCTGCCGGGTTGATGATGACAAACTGCGTGCCGTCGCCGCGAGCCGCATGCACTCGATCGATCAGGGCGCCTTCGTGGTTGCTTTGGAATGTTTGCAGGCTGGCGCCTGCTTTTGCGGCGATATCGGTCAATTCAGCGTTGATCTGGTCCAAAGTGACCGAGCCGTAGACCCCCGGTTCACGGGTTCCAAGCAGGTTCAGGTTCGGGCCATGAAGGACAAGGACTTGCATCTGGCTGTCTTCGGGCGCCCAGACTGGCACACCCACAAAAGCGCGAAGGCCCGAACTTTACGACGTTTGCCCACCGTTGCCGGCCGATCGCCGGAAATTTATCCGCTTGACAAGTTGAAACCGCTGGTTTCTGAGCGGCCGAGCCGTTTCAACCCAGCTGCCGGTTCCAGCGCGCCAAGTCGTCCGGCTGCACGCTGCCCAGCTTGCGATCGAACGCACGGCCCTGCCGGTCGAAGACCACCGTGAAGGGCAGCGAGCTGCTCACATTGCCGAGGCCGCGCGTCAGTTCCACGCCGCCCGAGCCGGCGAGTCCAATCGAAAAGCTCATCGGCAAGTGGACCAGATACTCGCGAACCGGGGCGGCACTGTCGATGGCCAGGCCGACCACGCGCCAGCCGCCGGCCTGTTGCTCGCGCTGGAAACGGTCGAGCAGCGGCATTTCCCGGACACAGGGTGCGCACCACGTGGCCCAGAAATTCAGCAGCAGAGGGTGCCCACGCAACGACGCCATCGCCAGGGTGCCGCCGTCGGGTCGCTCGAAGGCCATCCGCCACAGGGCGACTTCAGCGTCGGTGGGTTTGCCGCGCGCACGCCAGACGGCGATTCCCGCGCCGGCCGCGGCAGCGGCAAGCGCCACGCCTCCTGCCAGCCAAGCCCTTCGCTTCACGCCTTGTCCTCCATCAGCGCGCGCAAGGCGGCCAGATCGCCGCGCTGGGGGCGGCCGCGGGCATCGGGCTTCAACGCGCCGCGCAGGTCATCGTGGTCGAGCACGCTCAGGTGGACCGTCACCGTCTCGCCGAGTGTCCGGCTCGGCGTGGCCACGCTCAGCACGGTGACCGATTCACCCTGCGGGCCGGTCAGGCTGCCGACCTCGTAGGCAACCCGCAAGTCGATCAAAGCCAGCTCAGCGGACTTCGAGTCGTCGCAGTACAGCTGAAGATGAATGCTGTTCAGGCGCGTTGCCGTGCCGCGCCACACGGCGCCGGTGAGGTAGGGCCGGAACGGCGCCAAGCGGGCCATCCACCCCGCGGCAACCTCGCGCAGCGCATCCAGCTCGGCGGGTTGGGTGTCAGCACAGAACAGCGACAGGTAGGTGCGCACCTCGTCTTCCACCTCGTCGTTGGCGGGGAGGTCGCCTGGGCGCATGCTGTG
>JBGQEX010000017.1:0-46109 GCA_041496605.1 Piscinibacter sp. | reverse complement strand
CGCACCACGTCGAGTTCGGCCACGTCGCCGGCGCGGAATCGGCTTTCGGTGAGTCGCAGCGTGTCGGCGTACGCGGCCACCGTGTCGCGCACCAGCGAGCGTTCGTTGTCCAGGGCACGCAAGGCGAAGTAGGTCTGCGCGACATTCGATTGAACCAGCAGGCGCGTGCTCTGCAGCAAGGCCTCGCGCGATTTCGCATCGAGCGAAGCGGCATCGGTCGCCTTCGAGAGGCGGCCGAACAAATCGACCTCGTAGGACAGGTTGGCGCCGGTGCTGGCCAGCGTTCCCGCGGTGCCGGCGGCGTTGGCCACGCCGCCGCCCTGGCGGGCCACGCCCGCGCCGACGCCGACCTGCAGCGAGCGATCTGCATCGGTCGAACGCAGCAGCGCCTTGGCCTGCGCGAGTCGCGCGGCGGCTTGGGCAATGCTGGTGTTATTGGATCCGGCGCGCTCGGCGAGATCGTCGAGCGCCGGATCGGAAAAGGCCTTCCACCATTCGCCGCGCGGCTGCGCTTCGGCGGGCGGCGCGACCGTCCAACGGCCGTCGCCTTCCTTGAACGCCGCAGGAATCGCCGGCAGCGCACTCGGCTCCGCAGGCGGCGCCGATGCGCACCCGGCCAGCACCAGCGCCGCGAGCAGCGGGGCGATCGCGAAGCGCGAGCGCGGGGTTGAATGTTGTTTCATGACGATCAATCCTCGAAGGGTGCGGCGAGCACCGGGTTGGCCGACCCGCCGCCCGCTGAACCCGGCGTGCCGGCAAAGGCCTCGACGTGCGGCACATGGCCGTGCAGCTTGAGCGCCCGGTTGCCGGCGAGTCGGCGCAACAGCACATAGAACACCGGGGTGAGGAAGAGCCCGAACGCAGTCACGCCGAGCATCCCGAAGAACACCGCCACGCCCATCGCGCGCCGCATCTCCGCGCCCGCACCGGTAGCCAGCACCAGCGGCAGCACCCCCATCACGAAGGCGAGCGAGGTCATCAGGATCGGGCGCAGCCGCAGCCGGCTTGCCTCGATGGCGGCCTGCAGCGGCGTGCGGCCGGCGAATTCGAGCTCCCGCGCGAACTCGACGATCAGGATCGCGTTCTTCGCCGACAGCCCGACCAGCACCATCAGCCCGATCTGCGTGAAGACGTTGTTGTCGCCGTCGGACAACCACACGCCGGTCATCGCGGCCAGCAGGCCCATCGGCACGATCAGGATGATGGCCAGCGGCAGCGTCAGGCTCTCGTATTGCGCGGCGAGCACCAGGAACACGAGCAGGATGGCGAGCGGAAACACCCAGATCGCCGAGTTGCCGGCGAGGATCTCCTGGTAGGTGAGCTCGGTCCACTCGTAGCCGACGCCTTGGGGCAGCGTCTCGGCGGCGATGCGCTTGACCGCGTCCTGCGCCTGGCCCGACGAATAGCCGGGGGCCGGGCCGCCGTTGATGTCGGCCGACAGGAAGCCGTTGTAGCGCATCGCACGCTCGGGCCCGAAGCTGGGCTTCACGTTCAACAGCGCCGACAGCGGCACCATCTCGCCGCTGGCCGAACGCACCTTGAGCGCGCCGATGTCCTCGGCGCGCGCACGGTAGGCGGCGTCGGCCTGCACACGCACCGAATAGGTCCGGCCGAACTTGTTGAAGTCGTTGACGTAGAGGCTGCCGAGGTAGATCTGCATCGTGTCGAACACATCGGTCACTGCCACGCCCAGCTGGCGCGCCTTGGTGCGGTCGATGTCGGCGTAGAGCTGCGGCACGTTGACCTGGTAGCTCGAGAACATGCCGGCGAGCTCGGGCGCCTGGTAGGCCTTGGCCATGAAGGCCTTGGTCGCCGCGTCGAGCGCGGCGTATCCCAGCGAGGCGCGGTCTTCGAGCTGCAGCTTGAAGCCGCCGGTCGAACCCAGGCCCTGCACCGGTGGCGGCGGGAACATCACGATGAAGGCGTCCTGGATCTGGCTGAACTGCTGGTTCAGCTGGCCGGCGATGGCCGCGGCGCTCTGGCCGGCGCCGCGGCGCTGGTCGAACGGCTTGAGCGTCGTGAAGACGATGCCGGAGTTCGAGCTGTTGGTGAAGCCGTTGATCGACAGGCCGGGGAAGGCCACCGCGTGTTCGACGCCGGGCTGCTTGAGCGCGATGTCGCCCATGCGGCGGATCACATCTTCGGTGCGATCGAGCGTCGCGCCGTCGGGCAGCTGCGCGAAGCCGATCAGGTATTGCTTTTCCTGCGCCGGCACGAAGCCGCTCGGCACCGCCTTGAACACACCGAAGGTCAGGGCCGCCAGCGCCAGGTAGAGCGCCATCATCACCGCCTTGCGGGATATCGCGCGCTTGACGCCGCCGCTGTAGGCCGCCGCACCGCGCCCGAAGACGCGATTGAAGCGGCCGAAGAAGCCGCCGAACACGCGGTCCATGCCGCGCGTCAGCGCGTCCTTCGGCGCGTCGTGCGGCTTGAGCAGCAGCGCGGCGAGTGCGGGCGACAAGGTCAGCGAGTTGATCGCCGAGATCACTGTCGACATTGCGATCGTCAGCGCGAATTGCCGGTAGAACTGGCCGGTGAGGCCGCTGATGAAGGCGAGCGGCACGAACACCGCGATCAGCGTCAGCGCGATCGCGATGATCGGGCCCGACACCTCGCGCATCGCCCGGTAGGTGGCGTCGCGCGGCGCCAAGCCGGCCTCGATGTTGCGTTCGACGTTCTCGACCACCACGATCGCGTCGTCGACGACGATGCCGATCGCGAGGACGAGGCCGAACAGGCTCAGCGCGTTGATCGAGAAACCGAACAGGTGCATCACCGCGAAGGTGCCGATCACCGACACCGGCACCGCCAACAGCGGGATGACCGATGCGCGCCAGGTCTGCAGGAACAGGATGACGACCAGCACCACCAGCGCCACCGCTTCGAGCAGCGTGTGCACCACCGACTTGATCGAGGCGCGCACGAACTGCGTCGGGTCGTAGACGATCTCGTAGTCCACGCCCTCGGGCATGTGCTGCTTGATCTCGGCCATCGTGGCGCGCACGTCGTCGGAGATCTGGATCGCGTTCGAGCCGGGCGCGGCGAAGATCGGCACCGCGACCGCGTCCTTGTTGTCGAGCAGCGAGCGCAGCGAATAACCCGAGGCGCCGAGCTCGATGCGCGCGATGTCGCGCAAGCGCGTCACCGCACCATCGGCACCGGCCTTGACGATGATGTCGCCGAACTCGTCCTCGTTCTGCAGGCGGCCTTGCGCGTTGACCGACAACTGCACGTCGATGCCGGCCAGGCCGGGCGAGGCGCCCACGACGCCGGCCGCGGCCTGCACGTTCTGTTGGCGGATCGCGCCGACCACATCGGCGGCCGAGAGACCGCGCTGCGCGACCTTGTGCGGGTCGAGCCAGACGCGCATCGAGTAGTCGCCGGAGCCGAACAACTGCACGTCGCCGACGCCCTTGACCCGCGCCAGCCGGTCCTTGACGTTGAGCAGCGCGTAGTTGCGCAGGTAGGTCATGTCGTAGCGGCCGCTCGGCGACTGCAGGTGCACGACCATCGTCAGGTCCGGCGAACTCTTGATCGTCGTCACGCCGAGCCGGCGCACCTCTTCGGGCAGGCGCGGCTCGGCTTGCGCGACGCGGTTTTGCACCTGCTGCTGCGCCTTGTCGGGGTCGGTGCCGAGCTTGAAGGTGACGGTCAGTGTCATCAGGCCGTCGGTCGTCGCCTGGCTGCCCATGTAGAGCATGCCCTCGACGCCGTTGACGGCTTCTTCGAGCGGCGTCGCGACGGTCTCCGCGATCACCTTCGGGTTCGCGCCGGGGTACTGCGCGCGCACCACCACCGACGGCGGCACGACCTCCGGGTATTCCGAGATCGGCAGGCTGCGCACCGCGATCACGCCGGCGATGAACATCAAGAGCGACAGCACGCCGGCGAATATCGGCCGGTCGATGAAGAACTTGGACAGATTCATGGTCGGTGCCTCGTTCAGGACTGGGCCGCGCCCTCGCGGCGCGCGTGGGTTTCCGGCTTGGCGTCCATCGCGACCGGCTGCGGCTCGACGAGCGCCCCGGGGCGGATGCGCTGCAGACCGTTAACGACGATGCGTTCGCTCGGCTTCAAGCCCGAGGTCACGATGCGCAGGCCGTTGACATTGGCACCCAGCGTCACCTCGCGGTAGGCGGCCTTGTTATCAGCGCCGACCACCATCACGAACTTCTTGTTCTGGTCGGTGCCGACTGCGCGCTCGTTGACGAGCAGCGCCGACGAGGTCTTGGCCTGACCCATGCGCAGCCGGGCGAACTGGCCCGGCATCAGGCTGCCGTCCTTGTTGTCGAACACCGCGCGCACGCGCACCGTGCCGCTCTTCACATCGACCTGGTTGTCGACCAGCTGCAAGCGGCCTTCGAACGGCGTGTCGGCGCTGGCCGCCGTGCCCATCTGCACGGGGATGCGCTCCAGCTGCGCGCGCGCACTGGCGCCGCTGGGCAGATCGCGCAAGGCACGGGTGACGATCTGCTCGTCGGCATCGAAGCTCGCGTAGATGGGGCTCACCGAGACCAGCGTCGTCAACACCGGCGCACCGGGGCCCGCCGCGACCAGATTGCCGACCGTGACCTCGAGCCGCCCGACGCGCCCTGCCACCGGCGCACGCACCTGCGTGTAGCCGAGGCTCAGGCGCGCCGTCAGCAGGTTCGCACGGGCGGCGCGCAGGTTGGCATCGGCCTCGCGTTGGGCATTGCTGCGTTCGTCGTATTCGCGCTGGGCGATGGCGTGCTCGTCCCACAGGCGCTGGGCGCGGGCGATGTCGCTGCGGGTGTAGGCGGCACGGGCTTCCGCGGCCACCACCTGGGCTTCGGCACGCTCCACCTCGGCCGCGTACGGCGCCGCGTCGATGGTGATCAGCAGTTCACCCTGCTTGACCAGCGAACCTTCGTGAAAGTGAACCGATTGAACGGTGCCCGCGACGCGCGAGCGGATGTCCACGCGCTCGACCGCTTCGAGCCGGCCCGAGAACTCGTCCCAGGTCGCGACCTCGCTCTGCGTGACGGTGGCCACCGAGACGGGGGTGGCTTGCGGCGGCGGGGTCGGATTGGCGGCGGCGCCCGAGGTCTTCAGGCCGAGAACGGCAGCGGCAACGGCGGTGAGCGTGGTGAATGCCGTGGCGGCGGCCCAGAGGCTGGGGCGAGCACGGAAGATGCGAAGGCGATGGGGTTGCATGGGGTCCTCCGAGAGAGTTTCATAGCGATCACTACGAATTGGAGGACAATGTAGCGAGCTTGCGAAAGCTCGTCAACAAATTTATTATCGATCACTATGGAAAGCAACGTTGGGAAGGCGGCCAAGGCGCGTGGACGCCCGCTGTCGTTCGATCGCGACAAGGCGCTGGAGAACGCGATGCACGTGTTCTGGGAGCGCGGCTACGAGGCGGCGTCGATCAGCGAGCTCACCGCGGCGATGGGCATCACCCCGCCTAGCCTGTACACCGCGTTCGGCGACAAGGAGCGGCTGTTTCTCGAAGCGATCGAGCGCTACGCCGGCGGGCCGGGCGGCGGCGCGCCGCGTGCGCTGGCCGAGGAGCCAAGCGCGCGTCGCGCGATCGAGCGCCTGCTCGAGGAAGCGGCCGAAGAGCTGACGCGCTCGTGTCACCCGGCCGGCTGCATGGTGGTGACGGCCGCGACGAATTGTTCGGTGGCGTCCGCCCATGTGCAGGCGGCACTCGCCAAGCGCCGGGCCGCCGCCGAAGCTGGCATCCGCCACCGGATCGAACAAGGCATCCGCGAAGGCGAGTTGCCGGCCGACATCGACGCCGCGGCGCTGGCCAACTTCTACACGACCGTGTTCCAGGGCATGTCCATCCAGGCCCGCGACGGCGCCTCGCGCGCAAGCCTGCTCGCCACGGCAACGACCGCGATGCGCGCCTGGCCCGTGCGCGGCAAGGCCGCCGAGAGCATGAAGGCGAAGCACGCAGGAGGCCGGACAAGCCCGAAGGCGCAACGCGCAACAGGGTCCGGCGGCCCCGCGAGGAGGACGTCATCACGCGCTGGATAGCAACCTGACCGACGCGTGGCGACCCTGCCCTTCACCCTTTCTGACAGCGGACGCTCAGATCAAGCTAACGCTATCGCCCAACCCGCAGAAGACGTAGCGCTCGCCGGCGATGTCCGCCGTTCTTGCGCTGAACGCGGGCTCACCGGTGCAATGGCCGGGCGCGATGCGTTGCAGTTGCCAGTCGTTAAGGATGGTGATGCGCCCAGCGGGCGAAGGATCGAGAGTCAAATTGCCTTCCCACTGCGGTCGATACCAGTGGCTGCGTATGACGAGTTTGCAAGCAGCCCAACGCTGCCCTGGACGGTCCAAGCGCGCGCCAACATCGCGATCGAGCCGTCGTCCGCGGCAACCAAGCGAGCCCTCAGGGCTTCGCGGATGCCCTCGCGCGCTGCGGCGTCGAGTCCGGCCAGATAGGTCGGCGCAGCGCCCTGCTTGCCGAGAAAGGGCTGCCAGTAGTCATCGAAGTCGCGGAAATGCATCGGGACATCGACCGCGCGGACCGCGACCGCGTCCAGCCCCGCCTCGGCGAACAGCGTCTGCAGCGCATCGGGCCGGCAAATCGGGAAGCGCTCGGCTTGATCGAGCTCGGCGTCGTGCGGACGGAGCTCGATGGCGACGTCCCAGAAGTGCCGCACCATCTGCATGCCGCCGCTGTAGTCCCAGACATAGGCGGCGACGCGGCCTCCTGGCCGAGTGACACGCTTCATTTCGCGCACCATTGCCTCCGGCTGGGCCACGAAATTGAGCACCAGCCCGGACACCACCACGTCATAGCAGCGGTCCGGCCAGGGCAGCGCCAACGCGTCGCCGACTTCGAATCGCACGCGTGGATCCTTGATCTTGTCGTGCGCCGCAGCGATGAAAGCATCTGAGCGGTCGATCCCGTCGACGGACGAGGGCTCGCAGGCAGCCAGGATGCGCTCGGTCAGCACTCCCGTGCCGCAGCCCACATCGCCCCAGGCCTGGCCCGGCGGAACGCGCAACCAGGCGAGGAACTCTGCGGCCACTGCACGGCTCCAGCGTCCCACCCACCGCTCGTAGGCCTCCCCCGAGCTCCAGGTTTCCTTGGCGAGGTCTTTCATCGTTTCCTCCTGGGTCCGTTGGAGCGCCCGGCGACGGCGGCTGGTGCATCGTCGATCTGCGTGACGCATTGCGCAAGACGGGAACCTGGACACGGAAGATCAGTTGGTCCTCGAAGGATCACGGCGCGCCGCCTCGTTTAGTAGTAGGGCACGAAGCGATCGGCCCGCTCGGCTCGGCGGCATGCGGCCTGCCAGCGGCGCAGCAGCCAGCGCGCGACACGATGCGTCAGGGTGGGCCGTGTTGCCGCTTCGCGCGCGACGACCGGGCGATGGAGCGAGCGAATCGATTGCAACATGATGGCCTCCAGGCGGTGGGTGATGCGATGGAGTTCATTGAATCGCCGCACGGCGCTTCCCGCGCGAGGCGTTTGTCCCGAGTCGGGTACGGCGCGGGCGCGAAGCGCGCCTGAAGTCGGGACGCACGTCCCGACGCGTCTCAGCGGGGCAGCGGCGCAGAGCCGAAACCGGCCTCCCGCGCCCGCACGATGGCCTGCGCACGAGTGGCCACGTCGAGCTTGTCGAACACCGAGGAGACCTTGTTGCGCACCGTCTTCTCCGTCAGTCCGAGGTGGGCCGCGATCTGTAGGTTGTCCAGGCCATGGGCCAGCAGTTCCAGCAGCTCGCGCTCGCGTGGCGTGAGGGCGGGGAAGGCAAGTTCGCAGCGCGGCGCCGCGTCATGGGCAGCGAGAAAGGCATGGATCTCGCCGAAACAATGGGTGAATGCCGGCTCATGCTCCAGCAGCACATGGTTGCGGCTTTCGAGCGGCACAAAGCGAGCGCCGGGGATCAGCCCAGCGATGCGTCGCCCCTCCTCGAACGGCACGCGGGCATCATCGCGTGCGTGCAGCACCAGCGTCGGGCAAGCCACGCGTTCGGCGAGCTCAGTCACGTCGATCTGGCCGAAGGCGGCGATCGTGCGGGCAGCATGCTCAGGGCTGGTGGACAGGCGCTCGAGCTCGTTGAACCAGCGCACCTGCTCGGCCGTGCCTTCGGGAATGAACAGCGAGGTGAATACTTGGCGGAACGCCGGGTTGTCGCGCCCCCAGCCGACCTCGATCAGGTCGAGCAGCAGGCCGGCTTCCTTGACCTGCGCGGGCGTCGGGTCTCGGCGCATCGGGCCGCGCGCGTAGCCACCCAACAGCACCATGCAGGACACGCGCCCAGGATGGCGCACCGCGTAGGCCACCGATACGGCGCAGCCCTGCGAACAACCGAGCAGGGCGAAGCGCTCCAGCCCGGCGGCATCGACCACCGCCTCCAGGTCCGCGACCCATGCATCGAGCGACAGCGGTGCCGGACTCCGGTCTGACAGGCCGCATCCGCGCCCGTCGTAGCGGACCAGCAAGCGGTCGCGGCTGAGCTCGGCCAGCCACGGACGCCAAACGGGGCTTTCCCAGTCGAACTCGAGGTGCGTGAGGAAATGCGCGGCGCGCACCAGCGCCGGACCGCGGCCCGTCGTGGCGTAGGCGAGGCGCAGGCCGTCCTGTGACGTGCAGAAGCGGATCGCTTGCGTGAGTCCGGCCATGATGGAGGCATCTTAGCCAAGACATCGAGCCCGCCAGGAGCGTCGCGCCTGCTGTGAGTCGCACCGTAGCCCGCATGGAGCGAATGCGCAACCCGGGCCACAGACTGAGCCGCTTGATCGAACGGCAGCTCTTGGCCGGACACCGCCCGCCGATCACACCACCAGGTAGCGGCCCTTCGAATTGCGCCGGCGGCCGTAGGCAATCATGGACCCGCGCGCATCTTCAACCCTCGGTCTGCTCCGCCAACTCGAGTGCATCGTCCACCTCGCTGCCGAGGTAGCCACACTGCTTTCGCAGCTTCGGTGTGCCCGAGCAGCAACTGCACCGCCGTGAGGTTCTTCGTGCAACGGCAGATCAGTGAGGTTGGTCCGCGTCCGTTGCCCAACCGACTCCCGCTGGTGCTAGGAATCGTCGAGCGTCTGGCTCATCGATGTTCGACAAGAACTGCGAGTTGTGCGACTGTGCGAATCTGTGATGACGCTTGCCGGGAGCTTGCTATGACGCTCGTGTTCCATGCTGCCTCGGGATCGCCCTACGTGTGGCGCGTGTGGCTCGCGCTGGAACAGCGGCGCATCCCATTTGAGCTGCGTATGCTGTCGTTTGACCGCGGCGATTTGAAGACACCCGAGTTCGCGGCCGTCAATCCGCGCCGCCGCGTGCCGGCGATCGAGCACGATGGCTTCGCGCTCTACGAGTCGGCGGCAATTGTCGAGTACCTCGACGAGATCGATGCGACAGGCCCGCGCCTGTTTCCCGCCGATCTGCGCCAGCGCGCCATCGTGCGCCGCATGGTGCGCGAGGCGGACCAGTACTTCGCCGAGGCGCTGGAGGCGCTCGTCGCGCAGCTGTTGTTCACGCCGCAGGCCAAGTGGTCCGAGGCGGCGATCGCACACGCCCGCGGAACTCTGGTCGACGAGCTGGCGCGTTGGGAGCAGGCCATCACCGGCGACTTTCTCGCCGGCGCCCTGTCGGCGGCCGACTTCACACTATTCCCCGAACTGGCGCTGGCGCTGCGCATCGCCAAACGCAAGCCGGGGCTCGATCTCGACACGGCGCTTGGCCCAAGGCTCAATGCATGGCGCGATCGCATGCAGGCGCTGGATATCGTGCAGCGCACGTGGCCGCCGCACTGGCACGCACCGAATCTCGCGTCGTGACCGCATCATGAACGTGGTGTCGTCTCCCAGCGGCTGCCGTTCGGAGAGCAGGGTCTTGTCGGGAATGGCTGGTATGGGTGACTGTGGCGTCGGGCAAGTTGCGACCCTCAGGCGTCATCCGCCGCCTGACAGAGCAGACACTCGCCAAGGCCATGCAACTCAGAAAGCTGCCGGTCGCGCGCAGGCCATGAAGCGGCCCTTCGCCGACGCTCTTCTCGCCTCTGCCGAACTGCCAGCCCACTGACATCGATGCTGCCCTGTGACGTCCGGCGCACGACCGGAGGCACGTCAAATTGTGGTCGCTGTGTCATCGCGCGGATCCCACTCGACTGGAAACCGGAATGGGCTGCCCAGTCCCAGTGCTGGACGAAGCCGTCGAGCGGCGACACACTCCGGGCTCGCATGATTTGATGGCACCGACCCGCCGCGACGTGCGGCAAGGCGTCCGGCATCGCTTGCAACTGAGGAGTCCATGATGGCGCGCACCCCCGTTCAGCCCGCGGCCCGCAAGCCGACTTCCACGTCTGCCGCCAAGCGGCTTTCGCGGTCGCAGCCAACGCGCCGGCTGGTGCTGCTGGCCGCGACACGCAAGGGCGCCTGGCTTTTCCACGGCGACGCGAAGCGAAAGACCTGGCGGGTCGACGGCCCGCACTTCCTTGGCCACATCGTCAGCCACCTGCGGCTCGACCCGCGCGACGGGCGCACCTTGCTGGCGGCAGCGAAGACCGGCCACCTCGGCCCGACCGTGTTCCGCTCGACCAACCTCGGCCGCAGCTGGAAGGAGGCCGCGCAGCCGCCGGCGTTTGCGAAGGCGCCCGAGGGCATCGCGGGCCGCGCGGTCGATCACACCTTCTGGCTCACGCCGGGCCACGCGAGCGAGCGCGACACCTGGTACGCGGGAACCTCGCCGCAGGGCCTGTTCCGCTCCGAAGACGGTGGCGCGACCTGGGCGCAGTTCTCGGGCATCAACGACGATCCACAGTACCGCGAGTGGATGGGCACCGTGCAGGACGGCACGCCCGACGGGCCCAAGCTGCACTCGATCATCGTCGACCCGCGTGACCCGGCGCACCTGTACTTCGCGATGTCGGGCGGCGGCGTGCACGAGTCGACCGACGGTGGCCGCAGCTGGGCAACCCTCGTCAAGGGGCTCGAAGTGGTCGAGGGCTTCGATCCCTCTGTCGTCACCTTCCACGACCCGCATTGCGTGCGGCTGTGCCCGAGCAACCCCGACCGGCTGTACCAGCAAAGCCACTGCGGCATCTACCGCCTGGACCGGCCCGGCGACCAGTGGGTGCGCGTCGGCCGCAAGATGCCCAAGCGCGTCGGCGACGTCGGCTTTCCGCTGGTCCTGCATCCGCGCGACGACGACACAGCGTGGGTGTTCCCGATGGACGGCACCACCGTCTGGCCGCGCACCAGCCCGCAGGGCCTGCCCGCGGCCTACGTCACGCGCAACGGCGGCAAGACCTGGCAGCGCCAGGACGCCGGGCTGCCCGAGAGCCAGGCATGGTGGACCGTCAAGCGGCAGGCGATGACCGGCGACGCGCAGGATCCGGTTGGCCTGTACCTCGGCACCACCAGCGGTGAACTGTGGATGAGCCGCGACGAGGGCGCGCGCTGGTCCTGCATCGCGCGGCACCTTCCCGAGATCTACGCGGTGGAAGTGGCCGAGCTGGCGTGACACGGCCGCGAGCCCAGCCGCCGACGCACTGACGAACACATCTCGCCATGCAAGTACTGATCCCCACCTCGCTGCGTTCGTACACGCGGGAATCGAAGGTCGAGGCGAGCGGCGCGACTCTCGGCGCACTCCTCGTCGACCTGGACCGCCGCCACCCCGGCATCCGCTTTCGCATGGTCGACGAGCAGGACCGGATGCGCCCGCACATGCGAGTCTTCGTTAACGGCAAGGGGATTCGCGACCTGGCGCAGCCGCTGCAGCCGACTGACAAGGTGAGCGTCGTTCAGGCGCTGAGCGGAGGCTGAGCGCCGCGGCGACGGCCCGCCTGAGCAAGCCGGGGCGGCCCAAAGCGCCCGAGATCTGCGAGCGCGCGGCCTGCAAGGCTGTGAGGCGGCCAGCGAGTGCTGCGCCAACGGTCCGGTCAGCCGCTCGCAAGGGCGCTTGGTAGCAGGGGGCCCTTCGCGCGGGCGCTGGCGCAATGACTTCATTCGTGTCACACCCATCGGGACGGTGGAAGGGTGCTTCCGCACCCCCAACCGTCTCTCGGCGCCACGAACGAACTGGCGCGAAGCGGACTTTGAATCTGCTCGCGGTCCACTGCGCCGCAGTCCAACTTATGGACTCTTGCTTGATCGTTGAATGCTTGCCTCTGTGTCTTTGGCCATCCGTTGCGGTTCAGCCCGGAGTTGCTTCGGCATATCGGACGATGGCGTACGTCGATCGCGCTTTAGGCGTGATTTCTTCCCCATGCTTCTTGCTTCCCACCTGAATTCGAGCCACCGTCATTGCCGCTCTGAAAGGTAAGCCAGACATGCTGACCATGTGGCTATGGAACATGCCGTAAGGAGAGCGTAAAAAGGAGCGTTCGCCTCGCATTTGAACTGGCGTCGCTGTCACAGGATGGTGGTGTCAAACGTCTGGATGTCCAAGAACGACACAACCGAAACCTTCAGCCGACTCCGCCCCCGCCTGCAGGGCATCGCCTACCGCATGCTGGGCTCATCGGCCGAGGCCGAGGAAGTCGTCCAGGACGCATGGCTGCGCTGGCACGAGTCCGATCTTGAGCGCCTGGACAACACGGAGGCTTGGCTCGTCTCCGTTACCACGCGATTGGCGATCGACAGACTGCGCACGGCCAAGATTCAGCGCGAGCACTATGTCGGCACATGGCTGCCGGAGCCACTGCTGTCCGACTCCCCGGTCTCGCCGGAACAGCTGCTGGAGCGGGTCGACGACGTGTCGGTGGCCTTTCTCGCCCTGCTGGAGCGCCTGGCACCCGAGGCCCGGGCCGCCTACCTGCTGCGCGAGGTGTTCGATGCCGACTACGGCGAGGTAGCCGAGGCCCTGGGAAAGACCGAGCCCGCGTGCCGCCAGCTCGTGCACCGCGCCAAGGCGCAGCTGCAGGACCAGCGGCCGCGCTACACCGTCGCGCGCGAGACTCAGCTGCGGCTGCTGCGTGGCTTTGCCGATGCCGCGGTACGCGGCGAGTTCTCCGCACTGAAGGCCATGCTGGCCGACGACGCGCAGCTGATCGGCGATGGCGGCGGCAAGGTGCCCAGCTTCGGCGTGCCCCTGGTTGGCGGACAGCGCATCGCCCAGCTGTATCTCGCCACCAGCCTACGCTACCCGGGCGCAGTGCGCTTCGGGGTGGTGGTGCTCAACGGCCAATGGGGTTTGCTGCGCTTCATCGACGGCGCCCTGGAGTCCGCGCAATCACTCGAAACCGACGGTGAGCGCATCGTGCGCATTCACGCTCAGCGCAATCCGGACAAGCTTGCCCGCATTGCGGCTGAGCTGGGTCGCGATCTCCAAGTCACAACTGGGCAGCCCCAAACGTCTTGACGTCTGTGTATCCCGCACAGCAACTCAAGGCGAAACCGTGAACGAACCCCGTCTCCCCTGGGCCCATATTTCTCCCAAGGCCTATCAGGCCATGGCCGGCGTCAGCGCCGCCACCGCCACGTCTTCGCTCGGCCCCGTCCTGATGGAACTCGTGCAGACACGCGTGTCCCAGCTCAATGGCTGCGCCTTCTGCCTGGACATGCATGCACGCGATCTGCGCAAGCATGGCGAGAGCTGGCAGCGCATCAACAGTCTGTCGACCTGGCGCGAAACCGGCCTGTACAGCAAGCGCGAGCGCGCCGCGCTGAACTGGGCCGAGACCATGACCAAGCTGGTCGAGTACCACGGCAGCCGCGATGCCGACTTCGACGAGATGAAGGGCCAGTTCAGCGATCAGGAGATCGTCGAGCTGTCCTGGACGATCGCGCAGATCAACGCCTGGAATCGCATGGCCATCGGCATGCAGATGCCCGTGGCCGAGAAGCCCATCGAGTAACAGCCCATGACGTCTGAACTGAAAGACAAGACCATGAACCAGTCAGCCAACCCGAGAGTCGCTGTGGTCTATCACAGCGGGTTCGGCCATACCGCCAAGCAGGCGCAAGCCGTGGCCCGTGGCGTCGCCACCGTCAAAGGCGTCCAGAGCTTGCTGATCAACGTCGACGACGTGAACCACTACTGGGGCACTCTCGAAGAGATGGACGCCATCATCTTCGGGTCGCCCACCTACATGGGCAGCGCGTCGGCGCAATTCAAGGCGTTCATGGACGCCACTTCGCGCCGGGTTTTTGCGTGTGGCGGCAAATGGGCCAACAAGCTGGCCGCGGGTTTCACGAATGCCGCATCCCGATCGGGCGACAAGCTTGCCACGCTGCAGCAGATCTCGGTCTTCGCCGCCCAACATGGCATGCACTGGGTCAATCTTGGCCTGCCACCCGGGCACAACTCGTCGAAGTCGACGGAAGATTCGCTCAATCGCGATGGATTCTTCCTCGGGGCGGCGGCTCAATCGAATGCGGACGAGGGCTCCGACGTGGCGCCACCGCCCGCCGATCTGCGCACGGCGGAGATGCTCGGCGCGCGCGTGGCCAACGTCGCTCGCCAACTCCTCGCAGGCAAGCTTGCGCTGCAGGCCCAGGCATCGGCGCTCGACCTCGCCGCACAAGCGCGGTAATCGCCGATGGCTGTCACAAGCGGCCCTCGCTGAACGTCTTGTGTGTATGGATGGTTACATGGTGTCGCTGTCCTTGATTCTCCCAACGCAATGAAGGACTTGACATGAAAGTTGTGATCATCGGAGGCAGCGGCCTCATCGGAAAGAAGCTCGCGGCAGCGCTTCAGCGAGCCGGGCATGAAGTCATCGCGGCGTCGCCATCGTCCGGCGTCAACACGGTAACTGGAGAAGGCCTCGCAAAGGTGCTGACCGGCGCGGAGGTTGTGGTTGACGTCACCAACTCGCCATCGTTCGAAGACGAGGCGGTGATGAACTTCTTCAAGTCGTCGACAGAGAACCTGCTCGCCGCTGAACTCGCCGCGGGTGTGCGGCATCATGTGGCGCTGTCGGTGGTCGGCTCGGAGCGCGTTCCCGAAAGCGGCTACTTCCGCGCCAAGGTGGTGCAGGAATCGATCATCAAAGGCTCCAAGGTACCGTACACGATTGTTCGGGCTACCCAGTTCTTCGAGTTCCTGTCGTCCATCGCTCACGTGAGCACGCAGGGACAGACCGTGCGCGTGTCGTCAGCTCAGTTGCAGCCGATGGCTGCAGATGACGTTGCGCAGGCGCTGGCAAAGGTCGCCACCGAGGCTCCACTGAACGAGACTTGCGAAGTCGCAGGGCCCCAATCATTCCGTCTCGATGACCTGCTGCGTCGCACGCTGCAAGCCAGCCACGACCCCCGAGAAGTCGTGCAGGATGACGACGCGCTGTATTTCGGCACGCGCCTCAATGATGAGTCCTTGACGCCAGGCGCCAGTGCACGGATCGGAATGACCTCGCTGGAAAGCTGGCTGGCGCAGAACGCGACATGAAGAAGGAACACATGACGAAGTGCTGGGCACTTGAACTCGCGCGAGATGGCATTCGCGTGAGTGCCGTTGCTGCTGGTCCCACGGAAACCGACTTTCTGACTGAACGGATGAAGCTCTCCGCCCATCAGGTCGAAAGCGTCAAGGTGTAGGAGCGCTCGCGCATTCCACTGGGCCGACGCGGTGTGCCGGATGACGTTGCGACGACTTCTTGGGATGGTCAAACGCCACTGCGATCGGCTTGGTCTTGCGGATCTCCGACCACGACATTGCATCGAATGTGAACTCCGCGATTGCACATGTCGGCATGCGGATGATCTGGCTCGAGAAGTGATGTGCGAGGTCGGTGAACTCGGGGTTATGACCCACCAGCATCACGCGTCGCGGCTTGTCGCCGAGTTCCTGAATCACGTGGAACACGTTATCCGCCCTTGCGGCGTACAGCCGATCATTGACCACGATGGCCTTGCGCTTGTAGTCGAGCATCTTCGCGATGGCCTCCGCCGTCGCCCGCGCGCGCACAGCCGGACTCGAGATCACCAGATCGGGCTTCACGCCCCGCTCGGCCAATCGTCTGCCCATCTCTTGCACTTCACGCAGGCCACGCTCGTTCAGCGGCCGCTCTCGGTCTGACAAGGTAGCGTCGTCCCAACTCGATTTGGCATGGCGAACAAGGAACAGCGTTTTCATGCCACCTCCCGCACGTTCATTGCGTCGTCAGGTTGATGTAGACAATGGCAGACATGACACGCTCGCGGCGACGTGTCGCGCGCTCTGCAGCAGCACGCTTGAGGGAGACATGGAAGAGCGGCGCAAGCGGCGCGATCGGCTTCGCGCGGAACTGAGGCGCGCTAGCGTGGCCTCCATCGACCCCTGCGAAAAGCGACGATCGTCCACACCCCCCGATCCGGGGGCCCGTTCCTCAGGATTCATAAGCACAGCGTAAGGCTGCGACTCGACACTTTCCCCAACGATTCCGTTGCTGCCTACGCCGGAATTGACGTGAGCATTGTGATGCGGAGGAGGTGCGCAAATTATGAACAAATCACCGACGGTTTCATCCGAACCTCGCCGCTACGAGTTGCGCTTCCAGTCACTGTTCAACGCGGGGCGTTCCTACGCATTCCCGTGCGACGCCGCGGGCCATGTGGACATGGATGGACTCAGCGACACCGCTCGCGAAAACTACCTCTACGCGCGAACGGTCGTCGGAGTTGAATACTCGGTCCCAGCCGTGATCGTCAGCGCTGCGCACTGACACCGGGTCCTCTCGGACACTTCGAGTCATTCGATGTGTCTAGCGGTGCAATCGACGACCGATCCGGTCCCGCCTCGAGGGCGGGCTTCCTCTTGGCCGCGCACGTCGCTCAGGGTGTGCCATCTTTCACACAAGCCTTCCTTGCCGGAGCAACTACGGGAAATCTCGGGAGCTGTCAGCTTCACGTAAGCGCTACCGTCAGGCCTGTCGTACGCGCGGAGCCGAGCATGCAGTCGACCAACCTGACCCGGGCAGTCCTCGGAACGCTTGCCGATGCGTATCCGAAGACGGTCCATGTCCCGAGGCTTGCCGCCGAGGTCAACTGCGAGCCGGATGCTCTGTACAGGCACCTCTGGTTGCTCCATCACGTGGGCGCAATACGGGCCAACGCGCGCGGCGATGTCTTGGAGGCGGCATCGATCACGGACGCAGGGTTGTCGCTCATCGGACGCCAGGCCCACACTCTTCGTCGCCCATTCAAGCCGTGACCGACGAACACTTGAGCCCACGGCCTTGAAGGCTTTGACGGTGCGGGCGCGTCCGCAGCGGTCGCCTCGCGGGCCACCAACTCGGCCACTGTCGCCTCGGCGATGCCGCGCATCCGCGCATCGTCCAAACGCGCTGGCGCGACCCTTCTGAGCGCAACCCGGTCGGACAGCAGGTCGCGCAACGCTTGCGCACCGAGCGCTTCGAGGCGCAACTCGTACTCGATCTGCATCGTGCGTTCGCTCCCTGCCAAGGTCAGCATGCTGGCACTCCCGCGGGCGCGGCTGCAAGGTGGTGCATGGGTGGTCCGCCCTCCAGGAACCATGCAGCAATCGTGCCCCGCGTTTCGGACGCCGTGCGTGCGGCGCCAGATCGACCTCCGGCCGGCACTGACCCGAGAGCGGGCGTTTTGCCCCACCGACGCGATGCTGCCCAAGTCCGGCGCAGTGGCGGTTCACTGCACCATTGCTCCTCGGACCCCACCACCTTGCGCCCCTTGTCAATTAACTATAGAGTTAAACGACGCCATGACTACGACATCCGATCCGCTGTCGACCACCTTTGCCGCGCTGGCCGATCCGACGCGGCGCGCAATCCTCGCCCGGCTCGCGCGCGGCGACGCGCCGGTGAGCGAACTGGCGCAGCCGTTCACGATGTCGGCGCCAGCCATTTCGAGGCACCTGCGCGTGCTCGCCAATGCCGGCCTGATCGAGCGCCATGTGCGTGCGCGCTGGCGCATCTGCCGTTTGCGTGGCCATGAACTGCGGCAAGCCCATGAATGGCTCGACCAGTACCGCGAGTACTGGGAGCAGAGTCTGGATCGGCTTGTCGACTACCTCGAGCGAGAGGTCGCAGTGCCCGATCTCCCCCCGCATGCCCCGCGCCGCCGCCGGAGCGCCCCACCCGTCCCGACCCTCCGTACCACCAAGAGGAGACTTCGATGACTACCCCCGAAACCTTCGAACTGCAGATGAGCCGTTTCATCCGCGCACCGCGCGACAAGGTGTTCGACGCCTTCGTCAATCCAAAAGTGCTCGCCGCGTGGCACTGCCCCCGCGGCATGAGCGTACCCGAAGTGAGCGTGGACGCACGCGTCGGGGGCGCCTACCGCATCGTCATGCAGCGGCGCGACGGTGGACGCCACGTCGTGGGCGGCAACTATCGCGAACTGCGCCGCAGCGACTTCCTTTCGTATACCTGGCACTGGGAAGAGGGCTCGATGCCGACCGACGTGCAGACCTTGGTCGAAGTGCACTTGGTCGACAAGGACGGCGGCACCGAGCTCAGCATGCGGCACAGCGGCTTCCCCGCTGCCGCCGCGCGCGACTCGCACAACGGCGGCTGGACTTCGGTCCTCAATCGACTGAACGACTGCCTCGACCCGGAAGGCAGCGCCGGTACCGTCACGCTGCTCGGCGACGCGCGCAGCACCTTCACGCGCACGGTGCGCATGGCGCTGGCCGAAAAGGGTGTGGCCCACAAGCTCGAGGAGGTGCGGCCGCATACGCCGCGACTGCTGGCGGCGAACCCCTTCGGTCGCATGCCGGCGCTGCTCGACGGTCCGATCGCCCTCTACGAGACGAGTGCGATCGTGCGCTACGTGGATGAATGCTTTGACGGCCCCTCGCTGCTGCCCGCCGGGCCGACCGACCGAGCCCGCTGCGAACAATGGGTCAGCCTCGTCAACGGGCATCTGTATGACACGATGGCCAGGCGCTACGTGCTGCAGTACGTGTTCCCGAAGGGCGAAGGCGGCCAGCCCGACCGCAAGGTAGTCAATCAGGCGGTCGCGGAGATGCCGCTGCAACTGCAAGTGCTCGAGCAAGCCTACGCGCACAGCGACTACTTGGCGGGCGCAAGCGTCTCGATGGCGGATTTGTTCGTCGCCCCCCTGGTGGCCTACCTGCCGCTGTTTCCCGAGGGCAAACAACTGCTCGGCGACTGCCCGAACATACGCCGTGCCCAAGCGGTGATGGCCGAGCGGCCAAGCTTTGTTGCCACGGCGCCAGCGCTGGGTTGAGGAGAGCCTGCCAGAGCTGGCTCCATTCACCGAAAGAAGACCTCAACGCCTTATCCCGCAGGATCAGTTGCCGCGTGCCTTCACGTACCGCCCCGGCGCCGGCTCGATCGACTTGTACCTCGCATTGCCCAACCGCTTGCGCGCCGGCACCGGCTTGCCGGCATGCGATTTCAGCCAGTTCATCCAATGCGTCCACCAACTGCCCGGCACCGGCTGCGCCGACGTCAACCATTGTTCGGGGTCATCGCCCAAGGTGCCGTCGGTCCAGTAGCTGCGCTTGTTCTTCGACGCCGGGTTGATCACTCCCGCAATGTGGCCGCTGGCACCGAGCACGAACTGCGACTTGCCACCCATCAGCTGCGTGCTGCGGTAGGCCGCTCGCCACGGCACGATGTGGTCGTCCTGCGTGGCCAGCACGTAGCTCGGCATGTCGATCCTGCCGAGATCGACACTTGTGTCGCACATCGTCAGCCGGTTCGGCACGCACAGGTTGTTCTCGAGGTACATGTTGCGCAGGTACCAGCAATACATCGGCCCGGGCAGATTGGTGCCATCGCCGTTCCAGTACAACAGATCGAATGCGTCGGGCGACTTGCCCTTCAAGTAGTTGTTGACCACGTAGGGCCAGATCAGGTCGTTGGCGCGCAGCGACTGGAAGACGAAGCCCAGTTCCCCGCCCGGATAGATGCCGCCCTGGCCGATCGCCTGCTCGCGCTGCGACACCCCTTGCTCGTCGATGAACACGCCGAGGTCGCCAGGCTCGCGGAAGTCGAGCATGGTGGTCAGCAAGGTCATGCTGGCCACGGACTTGTCGCCGCGCGCGCGCAAAACTGCGACAGCCGACGACAGGATCGTGCCGCCCACGCACCAACCCACCGCATTGACCTTGTCGGCGCCACTGATCGCCAGTGCGATCTCGATCGCCTTCATCGCGCCCTGCTCGAGGTAGTCGTCCCAGGTGGTCTTGCCGAGTTCCGCGCCCGGGTTGCACCATGAGACGAGAAACACCGTCTGGCCCTGCTCGCAGGCGAAGCGGACGAAGGAGTTCTCGGGCTGCAGGTCCAGGATGTAGAACTTGTTGATGCACGGTGGCACGATCACCAACGGCCGCTGCGCCACCTGTTCGGTCAGCGGCGCGTACTGGATCAGTTGGAACAACGCGTTCTCGAACACCACCGAACCTTTGGACACGGCCACGTTGCGGCCGACTTCGAACGCGGTCTCGTCGGTGATCGAGATGCGGCCGCGTTTCAGGTCTTCGAGCAGATTGGTCAGGCCGGCCCTGACGCTCTCGCCCTTGGTTTCGAATGCGAGCTTGATCGCATCCGGATTGGTCGCCGCGAAATTGGCCGGGCTCACGGCGTCGATGAACTGTCGCGCAAAGAAGTGCGCCTTGTGCCTGGCCTTGGCGTCCAAGTCAGCTGCGTCGACCATGTCGTCGAGCAGGCGTGCATTGAGCAGGTAGGCCTGTTTGAGCAGGCTGTACCAAGGGTTGTCGCGCCATTCGTCGGCGTGGAAGCGGCGATCTCCGCGCTCAGGCGCGACCACCGGTTCGCCCGACTGGTCGCCGGCCTTGGCCAACATGCCCATCCACAGCGCCATCTGCTGCTGCCAGTAGCGCGCCTGCAAATCCGGCAGCGACGGCTTCGGCCCGGCCATGTTCCCGGGTGGCGCTTGACCAGCCGCCGGCACGCCGGTGAAGGCTTGCATCAGGCTCTGCCCGGACTTGAAAAGGCCTTGAACGAATTCGTCCGGAACGTTGAAAGGCGAGGCCATGTATCCCTCCTGGTTCTGGCCGATCTTCGCCGGTTCGAACGACCGGCGAAAGTCGGCCCCTGTGCACCCGCGTCGAACCGGGCGTCGTCCGCTCGTCGCTCAGAGCTTGTAACCGAATTTGCGCAGCATCTGCTTGCGCGCTTCGACGTCGGACTCGGTTTCGATTCCCTTGCTCTTGACGCCATCGACAACGCCGAGAATGCCTCGACCGTTCCCAGTGTCGGCCACGATGACCTCCACCGGATTGGCCGTGGCGCAGTAGATGGCACAAACCTCCGGCACCGCTTTGATGGTGTTGAGGATATTGATCGGGAATCCGCCGGTCATGAAGACGATGAAGCAATGCCCGCAACTCAGTGTCAGGGCATTCTTTTGCGCCAACTCGATGAGTTCCGCGTCGTTCCCGGTCCGACGGACCAAGGCGGGCCCACTTGACTCGCAAAACGCGATGCCGAACTTCATCTGGGGCACGGTCTGCACGATCGCCTCGTGCAGGTCCTCGATCGTCTTGATGAAATGCGACTGGCCGAGGATGAAGTTGACGTCGGTCGGCTTGTCGATCGGAACGATGGTCAGTTCCACGGCAGTCTCCTTTGCATTGCGACCGCTGTCCAAGGGTCTGGTACGCGTCGCCGTCAGTCCGGCGCCGGCGGCGGACTGACAACGAGCCTATCAAGCCACTGCCCCAAGTCGGCGCGGCGGCGAATACCCGGTTCAGGGATCCTACATCTGGGCGGCTCGTTTCGCAGTTGCGTTTTCGGACCGCCGCCGTGTCGCCGCGCTGCGCCGGCTTGCGGCCTTCATTTCAAAGCCCCCAAGGCGGTCGGCGGCGATCGGTTGTGGCCGCTCAGTGCCCGTCGTGGAAACGCGTCCTTGGCCGCTCCGAGATGGTCTGCGCGCCAGCCTGTAACGCCGTGGAGTGATGGCACGATCTGAAGGCTAGCGCGCGAATGATGGCTATCGGGCGCGCGGCCCAGCTGATCCACCCAAGAACGAGGCGCGGACCGATCGGTCCGCGCCTGCAGACGGCTAGCTCCGGACGAGCCCGGCCACCTCGTTGGCAGGCGCCACCTCGTAGTGGTCGAACTGCATCGAGTACTGCGCACGGCCCGAAGACAGCGCACGCAAGCTACCGATGTAGCCGAACATCTCCTTCAGCGGCACATGGGCGTCGATGACGGCGGTATTGCCGCGCATGGTGTTCCCATGAACCACGCCGCGCCGGCGATGAAGGTCGCCGATGCAGTCGCCAAGGTAGTCGAGCGGCGTGATGACTTCGACGGCCATCACGGGTTCGAGCAGCGTCGACTCGGCCTTCGCCGCCGCTTCTCGAAACGCGGCTGCCGCTGCGAGCTCGAACGCCAGCGTCGACGAGTCGCGCTCGTGATGGCTGCCGTCCACGAGCGTGGCCACGAAGTCCACGCACGGGAAGCCTGCCACCACACCCGCTTGCGCCGCGCGCCGAATGCCGTGCTCCACCGCCGGAACGAACTCCCGCGGGATGGCGCCGCCCACCAGCTGGCTTTCGAAGCGCACGCCTTCGCCTCGCGCCAAGGGCGCGAGGCGAAGCTTCAGCTCCGCGAATTGACCGGGCCCGCCGGTCTGCTTCTTGTGAACATGATTCACCTCCACACTGCGTGTGATCGTTTCGCGGTAGGCGACCTCCGGCCGGCCTACCGACACCTCGATGCCGTGCCTTGCGCGCAACTTCTCGACGGACACTTCGAGCTGCAGTTCTCCCATGCCTGAGAGGATCGTCTGCCCCGACTCGGCGTCGTGCCGAATCTGCAGGCTTGGGTCCTCGCGCAGCATGGCCTGCAGTGCGTGGGGCAGCCCCTGCTGATCGGCTTGTGCTTTCGGCTCGATGGCCACGTGGATCACGGGTTCGGGAACGCTGATCTCCTCCAGATGAACCGGATGATTCCGGTCGCACAGCGTGTGACCGGTCAACGTGTCCTTCAGCCCGACGATGCCCGCGATGTCGCCCGCCACGAGTTCGTCGCGTTCGATGTGGTCGTCAGCCTGCACCTCGTACAGCCGCGTCGCACGTTCGTTCCTCCCGGTCGTCGCGTTGAACACCACGTCACCGCGCCGCAAACGCCCGCGGTAGACGCGCACGAAGACCATCGCACCGTGGTCGTCGGTGACGACCTTGAACGCGAGCGCGGCGAACGGCCCTTTCGGGTCGGACTCCGGCTGCCCTTCCACACCAGTCACTTCACTGGGTCGTGGCAAATAGTCCACGACGGCGTCGAGCAAGGGCTCCACGCCGCGGTTCTTGAAGGCCGCCCCGGCCAGCACCGGCACGAATGCGCCCGCCAGCACACCCTTTCGGAGGCAGCCGCGCAGGGCGTCGACCGGGACCTCTTCGCCGCGCAGGTACGCATTCAGCGACGCCTCCTCTTGTTCGACGACGGTCTCGACGAGCTTCGCGCGATGACGCTTGGCCGCTTCGAGCAGATCATCGGGCACGTCGATTTCGCGGAATGGCTCGCTTGCATCGTCCTTGTCCCACACGAGCGCGCGCATCGTCAGCAGGTCCACCACGCCGCGGAAGTCACCTTCCGCGCCGATCGGCAACTGCACGGGCAGCGCCTTCACACCCAAGCGTTCTTCCATCATCGCAACCACGCGCAGGAAGTCCGCGCCCATGCGGTCGAGCTTGTTGACGAAGGCGATGCGCGGCACTCGGTACTTGTCCGCGAGCCGCCAGTTCGTTTCCGTCTGGGGCTCCACGCCGGCGACGCCGTCGAAGATGACGACCGCGCCATCAAGCACGCGCAGCGAACGGCTCACCTCGATGTTGAAGTCGATGTGGCCCGGCGTGTCGATCAGGTTGATCTGGACGCCCTTCCAGTGCACCGTGATGGCGGCGCTGTTGATGGTGATGCCGCGCTGGCGTTCCTGAGGATCGAAATCCATGCGGGTCGTGCCGTCATCCACGTCACCGATGCGATGGCTCTCACCCGTGTAGAACAGGATGCGTTCGGTGGTCGTGGTCTTGCCAGCGTCCACGTGGGCAATGACGCCGATGTTCCTGAGGTTTCTGTTGTTCGAGTTCATAGCGAATCTTTCTGTCGAAGCTCGTCCTGCGAGCCTCGTTGTCGCCTGGTTGGCAAAGGCCAGCCCCAGGCGCGATTCGCCTGAAGGCTAGCGTAATAGATGCAGTCTGCGGCCGAAACATGGGCGCACGTCGTCCACGCTCCGGCGGATGGAAATCGTGGCGATCAACTTGTCGTAGGTGCGCATGTTGGAACCTCGAAAAACAGAAACCCCGGAAGGTGCGGCCTGCCGGGGTTCTTGGCCGGAAGGCGCATAACCTTCCGAAGCGATCGAAAGGCGATGTCAGGTGGCGAAAGTCGCCTTGATCACTTGGGGGGTCTTGAACATGATGTCCGAGATTGTCGTTGCTCGCGATCGTGGAAGCAAGATTGTCATTGCGGCTTTGTGGGCTGGAAGTCACGCAGCATCGGGACCGCCGGAATGCTGCCTTTCGCGACCGGATGTGGCCAGAGATGCGTGATCGTGGACACCGCAGAAAGCTGTCGTCCGACTCATAGTGGGCGGGCCGGCACCCGCCCCGTTGTCGTCACACTTCGGTTTGCTCTGCGATCTCAAGTGCGTCGTCGATCTCAATGCCAAGATATCGGACTGTGCTTTCAAGTCTATTGACTGAAGTCCATAGAGCAGAGAGTCTTTTGCCTGGCGGACGCGGCGCACCAAGCTGCAATTCGCCGCACCTCTCGCGCGGGACGGCGAGCGGGCTCACGAAGCCGTGAGCCGCCAAATCCGTTGCCAGGGCACCGTTGGCCAGGTGGAGAACACTGGGTGAGTGCGTACCTGGAACAGTTCCTGCGCACTGTTCCACGTACGCACTTGACCGAACCCCGCGCGGGCGTGACGCTTCAGACGCGTTCGAATACGGCGGCGATGCCCTGGCCGCCCCCGATGCACATCGTCACCAGCGCGTAGCGCCCGCCGGTGCGGTGCAGTTCGTACACCGCCTTGGTGGCGAGGAAGGCGCCCGAGCAGCCGATCGGGTGACCGAGCGCGATTGCCCCGCCATTCGGGTTGGTCTTCTTCATGTCGAGCTCCAGCCCGCGCGCCACCGCGATGGCCTGCGCCGCGAAGGCTTCGTTGCTCTCGATCACGTCCATCTGGTCGAGCGTGAGGCCGCCCTTCTTCAGCGCCAGCTTGGTGGCCGGGATCGGGCCCTCGCCCATGATTTCGTTCGGCACGCCGGCCACCGCGTACGACACCAGCCGCGCGATCGGCTTGTGGCCGGCCGCGGCCGCCACCGCCGCGTCGGCCAGCACGAAGAAGGCCGCGCCGTCGTTGACGCCGGAGGCGTTGCCCGCGGTCACCGAGCCGTCCTTCTTGAATGCCGGCTTCAGCCTGGCCAGGGTCTCCATCGTCGTGCCCGCCTTCACGTGCTCGTCGGTGTCGAAGACCACCTCACCCTTCTTCGTCTGTTTGACTACGGCCACGATCTGCGACTTGAAGCGCCCTTCGGCGATCGCCGCCGCCGCGCGGCGGTGCGACTCCACCGCGAGCGCGTCCTGCTCCTCGCGCGTGATGCCCCACTTGCTGACCAGGTTCTCGGCCGTGATGCCCATGTGGCCCACGCCGAACGGGTCGGTCAGCGTGGCGACCATCATATCGATCAGCTTGGTGTCGCCCATGCGCGCGCCGGTGCGCATGGCCGGCGACAGGTAGGCGCCGCGGCTCATCACTTCCACGCCGCCGCCCACACCGTAGTCGCAGTCGCCAAGCAGGATGTTCTGCGCCGTCGTCACGATGCCCTGCAGGCCCGACGAGCAGAGGCGGTTGACCGACATCGCCACCGAATCCATCGGCAGCCCGGCCTGGATCGATGCCACGCGCGCCACGTACGCGAAGCGGCTTTCGGTGGGAATGGTGTTGCCGACCGTCACGTAGTTGATTGCCTTCGGGTCGACGCCGGAGCGCTTGACCGCTTCCTTCATCACCGTGCCGGCCAGCTCGGCCGGCTCGATGTCGGCCAGCGCCCCGCCGAAAGTGCCAATCGCCGACCGGGCCGCGCCCAACACCACCACATCACGCTTGCTCATGCTCTGTCTCCTTGCGAACTGAATTGCCAAAGGATGGAAGTTGATGCCCGCGGGCTGGCACCGAGCTTACGCCAGCTCAAAGCCAAGCGTCGCCCCACGCGTACGTGTGCTCCTGGCCCGATGCTCGCGGTGACCAAGGTCGGCAACCGAGCCGCTCTGCCGGATGTCGGCGTCGAGGTCCGCCGATCGAAAGCGTTGACAGGCGCTCACGACCCACTTGAGACACTCAGGTCGCGAAAATGGTCGCCGTAAAGCTGACCCTCGAACGGCGTCGATTCGCGCACCGCGAACGTGGTCCAAGCGCCTTGCCTGGCTGCGCCAGGCGCGCTCAGGTGCGGAGGTGATGGCGGCGCTGCACTTGGCGATGCTGCAAGCCGCCAAATCCGGCGCGGTGTGCGGCCAGACCGCGACAAGTGACCTCGGGCGAGTGGCGCTGACAGCACGGCTCGCCGCAGCCGTGACCGCAAATTCGATATTGCAGATCTCTTGCAGAGGCGCCTATCGCTTTCCCTGGTTTCTGAGGTGCGTACATCAAATTCGATCACACCCGGCGTATTATCCGACCCCAATTGCCCTATCCCGCCATGCCACTTCGCGCCAGCCTGATCGACGTCGCCCGCGAAGCCGGAGTCAGCCCGGCCACGGTGGACCGCGTGCTGAACGGCCGCGCCGGGGTTCGTGCGCGCACTGCCGAGCGGGTGAGCGAAGCGGCGCATCGCCTCGGCTACCGTCCCGACCCGGCCGCGGCGCGGCTGGCGCGCGCCCGGGTGGCGCGGCTCGGGTTCGTGCTGCCGGCCGGCACCAACACTTTCGTCGGCATGCTCGCCGAGCAGATCGGCGCGCTCGGTGCCTGGCTCGCCGAGCAGCGCGCGCGCGCCGAGGTGCAGACGGTGGACGTGTTCTCGCCCGCGGCGTTGGCACAGCATCTGGCCGGGCTGCACGGGCGCTTCGATGCAGTGGTGGTGATGGCGCTCGACCACCCGCTGGTGCGCGCGGCGATCGACGACCTCGCGGCCGCGGGAACCACCGTCGTCACTCTGGTCTCCGACGTGCCGGGCTCGCGGCGGCTGCGCTACGTCGGCATCGACAACGTCGCCGCGGGCCGCACCGCGGGCACGCTGCTCGGGCGCTTCGTCGGAGCGCGCGACGGCAGCGTGGGCGTGGTGCTCGGCGGCCACGCGTTGCGCGACCACGCCGAGCGCCTGCTCGGGTTCCGCCAGGTGCTGGGCAGTGAATACCCGACACTGAAGGTGCTCGATCCGATCGAAGGCCAGGACCGCAGCGATCGCACCGAACCGCTGGTCGCGCGGCTGCTGCGGCGCGAGGGCGCGCTCGTCGGGCTTTACAGCATCGGTGCGGGCAACCGCGGTATCCAGGCGGCGCTCGAGGCGTCGGGGCGCGCCCGCGAGATCACCTGGATCTGCCACGAGCTGACGCCGCACGCCCGCCGCGCGCTGCTCGACGGCACCGCCGACGCGGTGATCAACCAGGACGCCGGCCATGAGGTGCGCTCCGCATGCCGCGTCGCGCTGGCCGCGATCCACGGCGAGCGCGTGATCGCCGACCAGGAGCGCATCCGCATTGACATCTTCGTGAAGGACAACCTTCCATGATCTGCCTGGGTGTCGATCTTGGAACCTCGGGCCTGAAGGTCGCGCTGCTCGACGGCGACGATCTGATTGCCACGGCGAGCCGGCCGTTGCGGGTCCTGCGGCCGCACGTGGGCTGGAGCGAGCAGGATCCCGAGGACTGGTGGAATGCCCTGGTCGCATGCCTGGACGAACTGCAGGCGAGCGAGCCGGCGGCGCTCGCGGCGACGGCGGCGCTCGGCCTGTCGGGCCAGATGCATGGCGCGACGCTGCTCGACGCGCGCGGCCAGGTGCTGCGCCCGTGCATCCTTTGGAACGACGGCCGCAGCCAGGCGCAATGCGCCGAACTCGAGGCGCGCTGGCCGGCGCTGCGCACGGTCACCGGAAACCCGGCGATGGCTGGCTTCACCGCACCGAAGCTGCTGTGGGTGCGCGAGCACGAACCCGAGCTCTTCGAGCGCACCGCGCTCGTGCTGCTGCCCAAGGCCTACCTGCGCTGGCGGCTCACCGGCGAGGCGATCGAAGAGATGAGTGACGCCTCCGGAACGCTCTGGCTCGACGTGGGCGCACGGCGCTGGTCGGCCGATGCGCTCGCAGCTTGCGGCATGGCCATGAACCAGATGCCGCGGCTCGTCGAAGGCAGCGCGCCCGCCGGCGAGGTGCGCGGCGAATGGGTGCGGCGCTGGGGATTTGCCAGGCCGCCGCTCGTGGCCGGCGGCGCCGGCGACAACGCCGCCGGCGCCGTGGCGGTCGGTGCGGTGCATGCGGGCGACGCGTTCGTGTCGCTCGGAACCTCGGGCGTGCTGTGGGCGACGACCGCGCGCTTCGCGCCCAACCCCGACCATGCAGTGCACGCGTTCTGCCACGCGCTGCCCGACACCTGGCACCAGATGGGCGTGCTGCTTGCTGCGGCTTCGAGCCTCACATGGTGGGCTCAGGTGACCGGGCACGACGAGCCCGCGCTGCTCGCCGAAGCCGAATCGGCGCCGCCTTCGGCGCCCTGCTGGTTCGCGCCCTACCTCAACGGCGAGCGCACGCCACACAACGACGCGACGGTGCGCGGCGGCTTCGCCGGCGTGGACGCCGGGACCACCCGCGCCGACATGACCCGCGCCGTGCTCGAGGGCGTGGGCTATGCACTGCGCGACGCGCGGGATTCGCTCGCCGCAGCCGGCACCAAGCTCGCCGAAGCCGACCTGATCGGCGGCGGTGCGCGCTCGGCGCTGTGGGCGCAGTGGCTCGCCGACATCCTGAACCTGCCGCTGCACCAGGTAGCGCACAGCGAGCTCGGTTGCGCACTGGGCGCGGCGCGTCTGGCGCGCATGGCCGCCGGCGAAGGCCTTGGCGTGGCGCGCAAGCCGCAACGCCTGCGCAGCTTCGAGCCGCGCCCCGCCGAAGCCGAACGCCACGGCGCGCGCCATGCGCAGTGGCGTTCGCTGTATCCGGCGCTGAAGGCACTGCCCCCGGCGCGCTGACGTCGGCGACCGGTCACGAAAGGAACCCATGCCCAAACACTCGTCCGCCCCGAACTACTTCAGCCTGCGCGAGCCGCTGCGCTACGAAGGCCCGAAGTGGAAGCCGTCGAACAAGCGCCCGCTCGGCTACCGCTGGTACGACCCCGACCGCAAGGTGCTGGGCAAGCGCATGGAAGACCAGCTGCGATTCGCGGTGTGCTACTGGCACAGCTTTGCCTGGCCGGGCAGCGATCCGTTCGGCGGCGACACGTTCCAGCGCCCTTGGCACGCCACGGGCGGCGATCCGATGGCGCAAGCGCTGCAGAAGGCCGACGTCGCGTTCGAGCTCTTCCGGTTGCTGCGCGTGCCCTTCTTCACCTTCCACGACCGCGACATCGCGCCCGAAGGCGCGACGCTCGCCGAGAGCAACGCCAACGTGAGGCGCATGGGCGAGGTGTTCGCCCGCAAGATGCAGGACAGCGGCGTGAATCTGCTGTGGGGCACGGCCAACCTGTTCTCGAACCGCCGCTACATGGCCGGTGCGGCGACCAACCCCGACCCCGAGGTCTTCGCCTATGCCGCGGCCCAGGTGAAGAACGTCCTCGACCTGACGCACGAACTGCGCGGCGCGAACTACGTGCTCTGGGGCGGCCGCGAAGGCTACGAGACGCTGCTCAACACCGACCTGAAGCGCGAGCTGGATCAGCTCGGCCGCTTCATGCACCTGGTCGTCGAGCACAAGCACAGGATCGGATTCAAGGGCACGATCCTGATCGAGCCCAAGCCCGGCGAACCCACCAAGCACCAGTACGACTACGACGTGGCCACGGTGCACGGCTTCCTGCGCAGCTACCGGCTCGAGCGCGAGATCAAGGTCAACATCGAGCAGAACCACGCGCTGCTCGCCGGCCACACCTTCGAGCATGAGATCGTGCTGGCGCAGGCGCTCGGCGTGTTCGGCTCGATCGACATGAACCGCGGCGACGAGCAGCTCGGCTGGGACACCGACCAGTTCCCCAACAACCTGCCGCAGGTGGCGCTGGCGCTGTACCACATCCTCCACGGCGGCGGCCTCGCGACCGGGGGTCTGAATTTCGACGCCAAGCTGCGACGCCAGTCGATCGATCCGGACGATCTTGTCGCAGGTCATGCCGGTGCGATGGACCTGTGTGCGCGCGCGCTGCTCGTGGCCGAGAAGATGATCGAGGACGGTGCGCTCGCCGAACAGTTGCGGCAGCGTTACTACGGATGGGACGGAAAGCTGGGCAAGAGCATCCTCGCCGGCAAGCATTCGCTCGACGATCTGGCGGCGCTGGTCGACAAGGGCACACTCGAACCCCAGCCGCACTCGGGCCGCCAGGAAGTTCTCGAAGCACTGGTCAACAGCTACCTCTGAGAGGCCACTCGCAAGACGACAACCCCAAACCACCGCCGGCATCGTTCGCCCACCGGGGCGAAACGCGCCCCGCAGATGCCCGGCGGGAACGATCGTTCGATCGTTCGACCACTTCAGCGGGCGCAAGCCAACTAGGAGACAGCATGAAATACAAGACAATCTTTGCCGCGGCCCTGGTCGCCACCGGCGCCCTCACCGCCACCCAGGCTGTGCAGGCCGCGGGTGAGGTGGTCGGCGTATCCTGGTCCAACTTCCAGGAGGAACGCTGGAAGACGGACGAGGCCGCCATCAAGGCTGCGCTCGACAAGGCGGGCCTGAAGTACATCAGCGCCGACGCGGCCGGTTCGGCCGAGAAGCAGGCCGCCGACGTCGAGAGCCTGATCACGAAGGGCGTCAAGGCGCTGATCATCCTCGCCTGGGACCAGGACGCGATCCTGCCGTCGGTGCAGAAAGCCAAGCAGCGCGGCATTCCGGTCATCGCCTACGACCGCTTGATCCAGGACAAGGACGTCACCTACCTGACCTTCAACAACGTCGAAGTCGGCCGCATGCAGGCGCGCGAGGTCTTCAAGGTCCGGCCCAAGGGCAACTACGTCTTCATCAAGGGCGCGGCGACCGATCCGAACGCTGACTTCCTGCGCGGCGGCCAGCAGGAAGTGCTCGGCGCGGCGATCAAGAAGGGCGACATCAAGAACGTCGGCGAGCAGTACACCGACGGCTGGGCGCCGGAGAACGCACAGAAGAACATGGAGCAGATCCTGACCAAGACCGGCGGCAAGGTCGATGCGGTGGTCGCCTCCAACGACGGCACGGCCGGCGGGGTGGTCGCGGCGCTGAAGGCGCACAACATGGTCGGCATCCCGGTGTCGGGGCAGGACGGCGACAAGGCCGCGCTGAACCGCGTCGCACGCGGCGAGCAGACCGTCTCGGTCTGGAAGGACTCGCGCGAACTCGGCAAGGTGGCCGGCGAAGTCGCCGCGGCGCTGGTGGCCAAGAAGAAGCCAGCCCACACGACGGTCTTCAAGGACGGCAGCAAGCACATCCCGCAGCAGGCGATCCTGCTGGCGCCGATGCCGATCACCAAGGCCAACCTGAAGGCCGTGATCGACGCGAAGTGGATCACCAAGGAAGAGGTCTGCGCCGGAGTCGACGCGGCGAAGGCGCCACCGGCCTGCAAGTAGTCCGAACCGCGGGGCCTGCGAGGCGGGCCCCGACGGGGCGGCGGCGCAAGGCGTGCGCGCAACCGCCCTGCCATCGGCTCGACCACCGGGCCGGCGTGCCGCATTGACCGGCCGCAATCTTTGAGGAGAAGAGATGCTGTCGGGTCTGCTTGCGCGCTTGCGCCTTGATCCTCGGCTGTCGTCGATGATTGCGGCGCTGATCGTCATTGCGATCGTGCTGAACTTGATGACGCACGGGCTGTTCCTCTCCCCGGAGAACCTCTACAACCTGTCGATCCAGACCTGCGTCATCGCGGTGATGGCCTGCGGCATGGTGTACGTGATCGTGGCGCGGCAGATCGACCTGTCGGTCGGGTCGCTGCTGGCGTTCAGCGGCATGGCGGCCGCATGGACGCAGACCCGCGCGTTTCCACCGGATTCGACCGCCGGCTGGGTCACCAGCATCGTCGTCGCGCTGATCCTCGGCGCGGCCGTGGGCGCGATCCAGGGCGCGCTGGTCGCGAAGATGCGCATCCCGGCCTTCATCGTCACGCTGGCCGGCTACCTGATGTTCCGAGGTGCCGCGTTCCTCGTCAGCGACGGCCAGACGCTGGCCCCGCTGCACCCGACCTACCAGGCGCTCGGCGGCGGCGTCAACGGAGCGATCGGCGTCCAGGCCAGCATCGTGCTCGGCCTGCTGGCCGCGGCCTGGGTCGCGTGGCACATCTGGACGGGGCGGCGTGACGAGCGCCGTTACGGCATCGAGCCGGCGCCGATCTGGGTCGACGCGCTGAAGGGTGCACTGATGTGCGCCGCGATCGCCGGCTTCGTCTGGACGATGTGCCTCTCGCCGGACTTCACGAACGTAGACGAAGCCGGCATTCCGAGAGGCCGCGGCATCGGCGTCCCGGTGCTGATCCTGCTCGCGATCGTCGTGTTGATGACCTTTGTCGCGCAGCGCACGCGCTACGGTCGCTACGTCTTCGCCTACGGCGGCAACCCGGAGGCGGCGCTGCTGTCGGGGCTGAGCACGACCCGGCTGGTCTGGTCGCTGTTCATCCTGACCGGCGTGCTGGCCGCCGTCGCCGCGGTGATCACGACGGCGCGCCTCGGCTCGGGCGCCAATTCGATCGGTCAACTCGCGGAGCTGTACGTGATCTCCGCGGCCGTCATCGGCGGCACCTCGTTCACGGGCGGGATCGGCTCGGTGCCGGGCGCCGTCCTCGGCGCGCTGTTGATCCAGACGCTCGACAACGGCATGGTGTTGCTCGATGTCTCCAGCCCCATGCGTCAGATCTTCATCGGCATCGTTCTGATCGTGTCGGTGTGGTTCGACGTCGTCTACCAGAAGAGGGCCTAGCGATGATTCAGGCGGAACAATCCTCTGCCGCGGCAGCGCCGGCATCGAGCCGCACGCCGCTCGTCGAGATGCGGCAGATCGTCAAGCGCTTCGGCGGGCTCGTCGCGGTCGACCACGTCGATTGCGAGCTCTATTCGGGCGAGTGCGTCGGGCTGCTCGGCCACAACGGCGCCGGCAAGACGGTGCTGATCAAGGTGCTGTCGGGGGTCTATCAGCCCGACGAAGGCTTGATCAGGGTGCACGGCCAGCAGGTGAGCTTCCGCACGCCGCACGATGCGCAGGCGGCGGGCATCGAAACCATCCACCAGACGCTGGCACTGGCCGACAACCTGGACGGGCCAGGCAACCTGTTCCTCGGCCGCGAGTTGCTGACGCCGTGGCGCACGCTCGACAGCCGTCGCATGGAGTTCGAGGCGCGCAATGTCATCAACCGTCTGAACCCGAACTTCAAGAACATCCTCGACCCGGTGCTTCGGATGTCCGGCGGCCAGCGGCAGTCGGTCGCCATCGCGCGCGCGCTGTACTTCAATGCCCGCATCCTCATCATGGACGAGCCCTGCGCGGCGCTCGGCCCGGCCGAGACTCGGATGGTGCTCGAAACGATCAAGCGCCTGAAGGCCGAAGGCATCGGCATCTTCTTGATCAGCCACGAGATGCACGATGTCTTCGAAGTCTGCGAACGCGCGACCGTCATGAAGAATGGCGGTGTCGTCGGCATGGTGTACATGAAAGACGTCACGCAGGACGAGGTGCTGCAGATGATCATCCAAGGGAAGCGGCCGCAGCAGGCGCTCGCGGCATGAACGAGCGGGCCGTCGGTTTGCTGACGCTGGCTTTGGCGTCGTTCCTCGCGCCGGCGATGGTGCGATCGCAGGGACAGCCGCAGCCGAGCGCGATGCGCGGTGCCTCGCCGGCACCGCCCGTGCCGCACTTCGTCGACGAGACCGACGCTGCCGGCGTGCAGAGCCGCTTCGACGGCGACTGGGAATACACGGTCGGCGGCGGCGTCGCGGCGTTCGACTGCGACGGCAGCGGGCTGCCGTCCCTGTTCATCGCCGGCGGCGCGAACCGCTCGAAGTTCTACCGCAACCGCAGCGCGCGCGGCGGCGCGTTGAAGTTCGTGCAGGAGCGCGCTGGGCTCGAGCTGACCAGCACGCTCGGCGCCTACCCGATCGACCTCGACGGCGACGGGCTGCTCGACCTCGTGGTGCTGCGGGTCGGCGAAACGCTGCTGATGCGCGGCCTACCCGACTGCCGCTTCGAACGCGCCAATGAACGCTGGGGCTTCCAGGGCGGCAACCAGTGGACCACGGCATTCGCCGCCGCATGGCTGGGCCAGGAAACGCGCCCGACACTCGCGTTCGGCACCTACATCGACCGCGCGCGGCGGGACTTCCCGTGGGGCAGCTGCACCGACAACCAGCTCGTGCGCCCGGCCCGGGCCGAAGCCCTCGCCTACGAGCCGCTGCGCCCGCTGAAGCCGGGTCATTGCGCCCTCGGCATGATGTTCTCGGACTGGAACCGCAGCGGAACGCCCGCGCTGCGGATCACCAACGACCGCGAGTACTTCAAGGGCGGTCAGGAGCAGCTCTGGCACATCGCACCCGACGCGGAGCCGCGCCTGTTCACGGCGCAGGAGGGTTGGAAGCCACTGCAGATCTGGGGCATGGGCATCGCCAGCGCCGACCTCGACGGCAGCGGCTACCCGGCCTACTTCCTGACCAGCATGGCCGACAACAAGCTGCAGGTGCTCGCCGTGCACAACGGCCGGCCCGAATACCGCGACATCGCGTTCGCGAGCGGCGTCACCGCACACCGCCCGTTCGCCGGCGGCGACGTGCACCCGTCGACCGCGTGGCATGCGCAGTTCGCCGACGTCAACAACGACGGCTGGCCGGACCTGTTTGTCGTCAAGGGCAACGTCGGCAACATGCCCGACTTTGCAATGCTCGACCCGAGCAACCTGCTGCTTGGCAGGCCCGATGGGCGCTATGTCGAAGCCGCCGGCGAGGCCGCCCTGAGCAACTACCAGCGTGGCCGCGGCGGACTGCTCGTCGATCTGAACGGCGACGGGCTGCTCGATGCCATCATCGTGAACCGCTGGGAGCGCGCGAAGGTCTGGCGCAATGTCGGCGCCGGCAACGCGGCAGCCCCGAAGCCGCTCGGCCACTGGCTGCAGGTGCGGCTCAAGCAGGACGGCGGCAACCGCGACGCAGTCGGCGCCTGGCTCGAGGTCGATGCAGGCGGTCGCCTGCTGCGCCGCGAGCAGTTCGTCGGCGGCGGCCATGTCAGCGGCACGCTGGGTTTCCTGCACGTGGGCCTCGGGGCCGCCACGAGCGCCCGGGTGCGTGTGCTGTGGCCGGGCGCGAAACCCGGCGATGCATCGCTGACGAGTGCGTGGTTCGACGCCACGGCAGACCGCTTCTATGTGCTCGACCGCCAGACAGGCCTGACGCCATGGCCGCAACGCTGAGAGCCTTCGCGACTGGCATCGCGCTCGCGCTGCTCGCGTGCCTGCCCTGGCGCGCGGCGCAGGCGCAGGGCACCGGCCCCGAGGCAGCACGCTACAGCGCAGCCGTCGCCACCGAGTGGTTCCGCGTCGTGCTGCCGGCGATCCAGCAGACGCCGGGCCAATCGCCACCGGTGGCCGCGCGCACGCTGGCCTACCTCGGCCTCGGCCTGTACGAGGCTATCGTCGCCGGGATGCCGGACAAGCGCAGCCTGGCCGGGCAGCTCAACGAACTCGAATCGCTGCCGCCGGCGCAGCCCGACGAACTGCTGCACTGGCCGACAGTGGCCAACGCGACACTCGCCGCGCTGACCCGCATGCTGCTGCCCAATGCACCGGCCGACTGGATGGCGCGTTTCGATGCGCTGGAGCGCAACATGCCGGTCGCGCAATCGGCCGACTTCGACCCGGCGCAACGCAGCCCCGAAGTCATCATCCGCTCCGAGACCCATGGTCGATTGCTCGCGATGGCGTTGATGACCTGGGCACGCACCGACGGTGGCCACGACGTGCTCGGCCCGCGCCGCGTGCGGCTCGACGCGGGTTATGTCTCGCCCAGCGGCCTGGGCGCGTGGGTGCCGACGCCGCCGCGTTTCGCCCGGCCGCTGCTGCCGGACTGGGGCAACAATCGGCCTTTCATGGGCACGCTGGCCCGCTGCCAACCCCCCGGGCCACCGCGCTACGACGAGACGCCGGGCTCGGCGTTCCACCGCGAGGCCGACGAGGTGCGGCGCGCCGGCACCCAGCCCACCGAGGAGCAGCGCCGTGTCGCGCTCTACTGGGCCGACGATCCGCTCAAGACGCCGACCCCGGCCGGCCATTGGGCCTGGATCCTCACCGACCTGCTGCGAGACCGCAAGGCGGATCTCGCCACCGCGGCCGAGCAGTACGCGCGCATGACGATTGCGATGTCCGACGCATTCGTCGCCACCTGGAAGGTCAAGTACGAGGTCAACCTTCTGCGGCCGGTGACCTACATCCAGCTCGCCTTCGACAGCAACTGGATGCCGCCGCTGATGGAAACGCCGCCATTCCCCGAGTACCCCTCCGGCCACTCGGTGCTGTCGGGCGCCGCCGCTGCGGTACTCGACGCCTTCTACGGCAAGGACACGGCCTTCGAGGACCGCACGCACAACGACCGAGGCTGGGGGCCGCGCCGGTTCAGAAACTTCCGAACCGCGGCCGACGAGGCTGCGGTGTCGCGGCTGTATGCCGGCATCCATTTCCGCAGCGCGATCGAGCATGGCGCGACGATGGGCCATTGCATCGGCGAGCAGGCGCTCTCGCTCGTCACCCGCGGCGCGCCTTGAGAGGCACTGCGGGCTGAATGCCTCCGAACCGGCCGTTGGCGTACAGCCGCTCTTTGCCGGGCACTGGTACTGGTGAGCGGCCGGTTCGGAGCAGTTCAGTTGACGATCGCGGTGGGCTTCGAGGCACTGCGACTCGCCTACCCACCATGTGACGAGCGTTGTGCACTTCAACGCCTCAGCCGCGAGCGCAACTTTGCGGCGCTTGATAGCACTTGTGCACTGTCCCCTCTGGCTGCCGGTTCGGCGCTCGAGCCGTAGACGAACCTGGGACAAGCTTCGGACGGTGTGCGAGGTGAACGGACTGCACGTGATGGCGGTGCAGGAACTTACAGCCCCGGACGCTGCACGACAAAGAAGGATCGACGAAGTGCCCGATGAACCGGACGATGTTGGCGATATCAATCGGCCAGCGGCGCCCAGCTGACTACCGGTTGTCGACGGCACTCAGTGCGGCGCGTCCCGCAGCGCGTCCCAACCCAGCAGTTCCGCCAGACGCCGTACCACCCATTGCGCTTCGGGCGGCGTGACAACGGCGTCGCCTGTCAGCAGTCCACGCCGGATGCGCTCGAGAACGTCCGTCTCCGTGACGCCGAGTTCCCAGCGTGTGGTCGACGCGCGATCGATCAGCATCGACGCGAGGTCTTCGCAGAGCTCGTAGCGCGCCGCAATTTCTTCGCGTGGCGCGTTGGGCTTGGTGCGACCCGGTGTCGTGAACAGCTCGATGAACGAGGGCGGGACAAGGATCTGGCTCTCGTCTGACATCGGAGCATTGTCGCCGCCAGCCAATTGCGTGAACGATGACACGCTGGGCTGCTGATCTAGCGCAAGTCGAGATCACACCTCCGTTGACATGGTATTAGTGTAAACCCTATGCTGCATTGCAACACGAACCTTATCGGGTTCGGAACTTGAAGGGAAGCACACCATGTCTACCGTCTCGATGTCCTTTGGCCGCCCGGTTCGGGTGACTTTTCCGCGCCTCTCGGTCTGGTTTGCACGCACCGTCGGTGCCGTGACCAGCGGGCTGCGCCGCCTCGACCGCTCGCTGCTGGATCGTGCCGCAGTCGAGCCGTCGACGCCGGAGGAGGTCTTGGCATGGGCGTGCCGGATCGAGAACACCGACCCCGGGCTGGCCTCCGATCTGCGTGCCGCCGCGCTGCGGGCGATGGACGAGCGTTGAGCCGGCGGCCGGCTGCCACTGTGTCTCGCGGCAGCCGGCCATCGCCACACCGCTGACCGAAACGATCCGCGATCCGCGCGCACGCGCGCCGATGCGCCATCGCAGTGTGTCGTCGGCCATGCCGGCGCCGCCGCAGCGCACGACCTGGATCAAGCCCGCGGCAAGTCCTTGCCGCGGGGCGTCCGATCCCGGTTAAGTTTGGGCATGACCGACGGCCAAGGCTTTCCGTTCCTGCGCGAGACGCTGTTGTTCCTCGCGCTGTCGGGCGTGCTCATTCCGCTGCTGCAGCGGCTGCGCATCAACCAGGTGCTCGGCTTTCTCGCTGCGGGCGCCTTGCTCGGGCCCTTTGGGCTGGCCCAGTGGTCCGACCGCGCGCAATGGCTGGCCTGGATCACCTTCCCGCGGCTGCAGGGCGTGTCGGCGCTGGCCGAGCTGGGCGTGCTGTTCCTGATGTTCATGATCGGCCTCGAGCTGTCGGCCGAGCGTCTGTGGGCATTGCGGCGCTGGGTCGTCGGTGCCGGCATCGCGCAGGTCGTCGTCAGCGCAACGCTGATCGGAGCGATCGCCTTCGCGTTCGGCAACGCGTGGCAGGCGTCGCTGATCCTCGGCTTTGTGCTGTCGCTGTCTTCGACGGCGGTGGTCATGCAGCTGCTGTCGGAGCGGCATGCGCTGACGACGCCGATGGGGCAGGCGACGTTCTCGGTGCTGATGCTGCAGGACCTGGCCGTCGTGCCGCTGCTGGTGCTGGTCGGGCTGCTCGGCCGGGGCACGTCGGAGGGCCTGGCGTCGCTGCTGGCGCTGACGCTGTTGAAGTCGGCCGCTGCGGTGCTGCTGATCTTCGTGGTGGGGCGGCGCATCATCCGGCCGCTGTTTCGCACCTTTGCAAAGCACCGCCAACCCGAGGCCTTCATGGCGCTGACGCTGTTGGCCACGCTGAGCATTGCGGGGCTGACTGCCGCCGCCGGGCTGTCGATGGCGCTGGGCGCCTTCCTGGCCGGCCTGCTGTTGGCCGAGACCGAGTTCCGCCACGAAGTGGAAGTGACGATCGAGCCGTTCAAAGGCCTGTTGATGGGCCTGTTTTTCATGTCGGTGGGCATGGGCATCGACATCCGCGAATGGGCACGCACGCCGTTCTGGGTGCCGGCGTCGGTGATCGGCCTGATCGCACTCAAGGCGACGGTGGCCGCCGCCATCCTGCGCGCCGGCGGCCTGGGCTGGGGTCGCGCGGTGGACGCGGGCCTGCTGCTCGGCCAAGGGGGCGAATTCGCCTTCATCGTCGTCGGTTCCGCGGCCGCGAGCGGGCTGCTCGCGACCTCGGCGACGCAGTTCGTGCTGCTCGTGGTCGGCTTGAGCATGTTCGTCACGCCGCTGGCCGCGCGCTGGGGCGCCTTGCTCGGCAGGCGCATCGATTCCGCCCATGGCGACACCGCCGACGAGGCGGGGCCGCAGCCGCTGGCGGGGCACATCGTGATCGCCGGCTTCGGCCGCGTCGGGCAGCTGCTGGCCGAATTGCTGACCCGCCAAGGCGTGCGCTTCGTCGCGCTGGAGCAGGACGCCCACGTCGTTGCGCGCCAGCGCGAGCACGGGATGCCGGTCTACTTCGGCAATGCCGCGCGGCCGGAGCTGCTGCGCAAGCTGCACGCCGGCCAGGCCGCCGCCGTGGTCATCACGATGGACCAGCCAGCAGCCGCCTTGCACGCGGTGACCGCGATCCGCGGCGAGTACCCGCAGTTGCCGGTGTTTGCCCGCTCCAGGGACGAGCGCCACGCGCAACAGCTCAAGCAGGCCGGCGCCACGCTGGTGATTCCGGAGACCCTGGAAACCGGGCTGCAGCTGTCGGCCTCGGTGTTGCAGACGCTGGGCATGCCCGACGCCGTGGTGACCCAGGTGGTGGAGTCCGAGCGCGGTCTGCGCATCGCCGCGATCGCGCCACGCCCCGGCAATTGACGGGCCGACGCCGCTGTTGACCGAGCTCAAGCGAAGCTGATCAGCACACGCCTACCGTGTTGCCACTCTCAGCTGCCAGAATGCCCGAATGGAGTTCAAGGACTATTACGCGACCCTTGGCCTGCAGCGCAGCGCGACCGAGGACGAGATCAAGCGCGCCTACCGCAAGCTGGCACGCAAGTACCACCCGGACGTCAGCAAGGAGCCCCACGCGGAGGCACGCTTCAAGGAAGTGGCCGAAGCCTACGAGGCGCTCAACGACCCCGAGAAGCGGGCCGCCTATGACACCGTAGGCCAGCAGTGGAAGGGCGGGCAGGACTTCAACCCGCCGCCCGGGTGGGACGCCGGATTCGAGTTCAGCGGGCGCGACTTCGGTGCCGGCGAAGACTTCGATCACAGCGCGTTCTTCGAAGCCTTGTTCGGCCGCCACGCCGGTCGCACGCGCGGCCCTCGCGCGCCGCAGCACGCACGCGGCGAGGACCATCACGCCAAGGTGCTGATCGATCTGGAAGACGCCTATCGTGGCGCGCAGCGCAGCGTTTCCTTGCACATGCCGAGCCTGGACGCGAACGGCAGCGTGACGATGCATGAGCGCCAAGTCGACGTGAGCATTCCAAAGGGCATTCGCGAAGGCCAGCACCTGCGCCTGGCCGGGCTGGGCGGGCCGGGTCGCGGCGACGGCCCGGCCGGCGATCTGTATCTCGAGATCGCGTTCCGGCCGCACCCCTTGTTCCGCGTCGATGGACGCGACGTCTACCTCGACCTGCCGGTGGCGCCCTGGGAAGCCGCGCTGGGTGCCGTGGTCGGCACGCCCACGCCCGACGGCCGCGTGCAACTGAGCGTTCCGCCCGGCAGCGCGGCGGGTCGCAAGCTGCGGCTCAAGGGCAAGGGGTTGCCGGGCCAGCCGCCCGGCGACATGTATGCCGTGCTGGCCATCGCGCTGCCGCCATCCGATACGCCCAAGGCCCAGGACGCCTATCGGTCGATGGCGCAGGCCTTCGATTTCAACCCGCGCGCTGCGTTCGAGGCATGACACCATGACCGGCACCCACCCCACCGATTCCTACGCTACCTTGGTCGAAGAGGAGCTTCATCTGACGCTGGTCGAGCTGAGCCACAGCTGCCGGGCCAGCAGCGATCAGCTGATCGCGCTGGTCGAAGAAGGAGTACTCGAGCCGGCCGGCACCGACCCCCAGGACTGGCGTTTCAGCGGCCGCTCACTGCGGCGGGCACGCACTGCGTTGCGACTCAGCCGCGACCTGCAGATCAACGCACCCGGCGTGGCGCTCGCGCTCGAGCTGCTGGACCAGATCGATGCGCTGCAGGCACGCCTGCGGCGCAGCGGCCGCGGTTAGGACCTCAACTCAGCTCGGCGGGTTCAGCGCGTGCTCGACGCGCTTCATGATTTCCGCCCGGTCGAAGCTCGTCAGGTCGGTCGCGATCGTCGTCTTCAGGACCTTGCCCGCCTGCTCGCCCAGCTGCGACTTCAGCTCGCCGAGGAACGGGTTCGACGCAAAGATCACCAGCGCATCGCAACGGTGTGTCGCGACGCCTTCGTCCAGCATCTGCGCGAGCTTGCGCGCAAAGCCCTCGTGCTCCTTGGTCTTGGCATCGGTGCGCGGCGAATACGAGGCACTGCCGCGGCCGACGCCCATCGATTCGTAACCGGCGCGGTCGTCACCCAGCTCGGAGTTCTTGGCGCGGCCGAGCGGATCTTCGATTTCCGTCACCAAGACCAGCTTGGGCTTGTCATCGATGCGCTCGAAGCACAGCGCCTTCGAGGCATTCGCAGTCAGTATCCAGGTGCGTGTGTGTTTCATCTTGTGTTCTCCAGCAGACAGCAGGCGTGTTTTCGTTGCTCCGCAGTGATCATCGCCCGCGGCCACCCGCCACGCTTGACCTCAGTCAACATTCGAACAGACGGCTCGGCCGGCCCCACGCGCCCGACGCACTGCCCTGCAAACCCGCAACGCCGCCGTGGATGGGGATTGCATTTCCCGGCCCGTGCGAACACCCTCACGCCGGTGAACGGCTCGGTCCTTAGCCAACAAAAACGCGACGCGCCCCGACGCGCGCTCGCTACACTGCCCTGCTGGTGGCCCAGTGCCGCCCAACGCCAGGCAGAAGGGAATCCGGGGGAGACCTTGTGAAGGCGAGTTCGTTCGGTCGATGGGTTCAGTGGTGGGCCGGCGAGTCCCTGGCTCACACCCCACTGCACGCCGACGCCGCCCGCGCCGAAGAGGCACCGCTGCGCTCCGAGCTGTTCACCGCCGACCAGATGGCGCAGCACGGCAAGAGCCTGGCCGCCGCCCACGAGCTGACCACCGCGCGCGCACCCGACCGGCTGCTGGCGCGACTCGCCTCCAACGAGAAGGTGCTGGTGCAGGTGTGCAGCGCGCTGCTCGTCACCAACGTCGAGTCGCAGCGCCGCGTCACGCCGGCCGGCGAGTGGCTGCTCGACAACTTCTACCTCATCGAAGAAGAGATCCGCACCGCCAAGCTCCACCTGCCACCGGGTTACAGCCGCGAGTTGCCGCGCCTGCGCACGGGCCCGTCGGCCGGGCTGCCGCGCGTCTACGACCTCGCGCTGCAGATCGTGGCGCACGGCGACGGGCGGCTCGGGCGCGGCACGCTGAGCCGCTTCGTTTCGTCGTACCAGAGCGTCAAGGTGCTCAAGCTCGGCGAGCTGTGGGCGTTCCCGATCATGCTGCGGCTGGCGCTGATCGAGAACCTGCGCCGCGTGGGCGCGCACATCGCCGCCGGCCGCGAGCAACGCAACCTCGCGTCCGCGTGGGCCGACAAGATGCTTGACGTGGCCGAGCGCGATCCGAAAGGCCTGATCCTGGTGATCGCCGACATGGCCCGCTCCGACCCGCCGATGACCGGGCCCTTCGTTGCCGAGCTGGCGCGTCGGTTGCAGGGCCGCAGTGCGGCACTGGCGCTGCCGCTCACCTGGATCGAGCAGCGCCTGGCCGAATCGCACCAGAGCATCGAGCAGATGGTGCAGGCCGAGTCGCAGCACCAGGCCGCGGCGCAGGTCTCGGTCAGCAACAGCATCGGCAGCCTGCGCCTGCTCGGCTCGATGGACTGGCGCGAATTCGTCGAGACGCTGAGCATGGTCGAACACACGCTGCGCGAAGACCCGTCGGACGTCTATTCGCACATGGACTTCGCGACCCGCGACAGCTACCGCCACGCCGTGGAACAGATGGCGCGCACCAGCCCGCTGTCGGAACCCGAGGTGGCCCGCACCGCGATCGAACTGGCGGGGCAGGCCGCGGTGAACTGCGGCGACGACGACAAGCATCGCACCCATGTCGGCCACTACCTGATCGGCGAAGGCCGCCCCGAGCTGGAACAGACCGCGCGGGTGCGGCTGCCGCTGGGCTTGCGCTGCCGCCGCGTCGCCGCGCGCCGGCCGCTCTTCTACTACGGCAGCGCGGTGATCTGTCTCACGCTGCTGCTCAGCGGCGGCGCCGTCTGGTGGGCGTCGAACGGGGGGCGCAGCGCCGTCTCGACACTGCCCGGCGACGAGTGGCTGCTGGTGTCGGGGCTGGCGCTGTTCGTGGCCACCTGCCAGCTCGCCATGGCGCTGGTGAACTGGATCGCGGGGCTGTTGAACACGCCGCGCGCGTTGCCGCGCCTGGACTTCTCGTTCGGCATACCGCCGTCGTCGCGCACGCTGGTGGTGGTGCCCACCATGCTCGGCAGCAAGCAGGGCATCGACGACCTGGCCGAGGCGCTGGAAGTGCGCTTCCTGGCCAACCGCGACGCGCAGCTCCACTTCGGCCTGCTGACCGATTTCCACGACGCCGCGCACGAGACCATGCCGGGCGACGAAGCGCTGCTGCGCCACGCGCGCGAGAAGATCGAGGCGCTGAACCAGAAGTACAGCCCGGTGGCGTCGGGCTCGCCGAGTGCCGATCGCTTCTTCCTGTTCCACCGCCCGCGCCGCTGGAACCCGCGCGAACAAGTGTGGATGGGCCACGAGCGCAAGCGCGGCAAGCTCGGCGACCTGAACGCGCTGCTGCGCAGCCACGAACATGCGGGGCCGAGCGATCGCTTCTCGCTGATCGTCGGCGACACGTCGGTGCTGTGGAGCGTGCGCTACGTCATCACGCTCGACACCGACACGCAGCTGCCGCGCGACGCGGCATGGCAGTTCGTCGGCACCATGGCGCACCCGCTGAACCGGCCGCGCTTCGGCGGCACGCCCGAAGCGCCGCGTGTGGTCGCGGGCTACGGCATCTTGCAGCCGCGCGTCGGCGTGAGCCTGCCCGGCACCATGCGCACGCGCTACGCGCGGCTGTTCGGCGGCGACGCCGGAATCGACCCCTACACGCGCGCCGTCTCCGACGTCTATCAGGATCTGTTCGACGAAGGCTCGTTCATCGGCAAGGGCATCTACGACGTCGATGCCTTCGAGCGTGTGCTGGGCGACCGCCTGCCCGACAACCGCATCCTGAGCCACGACCTGCTGGAAGGCTGCTATGCGCGCTCGGGCCTGATCACCGACGTGCAGCTGTTCGAGGAATCGCCGTCGCGATACGACGCCGACGTGAGCCGGCGCCACCGCTGGATTCGCGGCGACTGGCAGATCATCGGCTGGCTGAAGCCCACGGTGCGCATGCCGCGCGGCGCCGCGCAGGCGCAGGCGCGCTCTGCCAAGCTGAAGAATCCGCTGTCGTCGCTGTCGCGCGGGAAGATATTCGACAACCTGCGGCGCAGCCTCACACCGGCCGCCCTCACCTTGCTGCTGCTGCTCGGCTGGACGGTGCTGCAACCGGCCTGGCTGTGGACCCTGTGGGGCGTCGCGATCCTGTTCGTGCCGCCGCTCGCCGCGCTGCTGGTCGACTTGCTGCGCAAGCCCGGGTCGCTGCGCGCGACCCAGCATGTGACGGCCACCGTGCCGTCGGCATTGCGGCAATTCGGCCAGGCCGCGCTCACCCTCGCCTGCCTGCCTTACGAAGCAGCGTTCAGCCTCGACGCCGTGCTGCGCACGCTGACCCGGCTGTGGGTCACGCGGCGGCGGCTGCTCGAGTGGCAGGCGTCGGCCGACGTGGCCACGCGCTTCGTACCGGGCGGCCTGCACGACCTGCTGCAGACGCTGAAGACCATGTGGATCGCGCCCGCGCTGGCGCTGGCCACGGCGGTGGGCTTGAGTGTGCTGCGGCCCGACGCGCTCAGCATCGCCGCGCCGGTGCTGGTGCTGTGGCTGCTGTCGCCGGCCATCGTCTGGTGGCTGAGCCGCCCGCTGCAGCGGCGCCTCTCGGCCCTCAATGCAGCGCAGACGCTTTTCCTGCGCCTGCTGGCACGCCGGACCTGGGCCTTCTTCGACACCTTCGTCGGGCCGGCCGACCACTGGCTGCCGCCCGACAACGTGCAGGAGCATCCGGTGCCGCGCATCGCGCACCGCACTTCGCCGACCAACATCGGCTTCGCGCTGCTCGCCAACCTCACGGCGCACGACTTCGGCTACGTGACGCTCGGCCAACTGGTCGAGCGCACCAGCGCCACGCTCGACACGATGGAGTCGCTGCCGAAGTACCAGACCCACTTCTACAACTGGTACGACACGCAGACGCTGCAGCCGCTGCGCCCCGCCTACGTTTCGTCGGTGGACAGCGGCAACCTCGCCGGACACCTGCTGACGCTGCGCGCCGGGCTGCAGGCACTGGCCGTCGAGATGCCGCAGTTTCCGCGCCTGTTTGCGGGCCTCGCCGACACCTTGCAGCTGCTGCGGCAGGCGTCGGCCAAGCCGGCGGCCGACAGCCCGCTGAACCGTTTCGAGGTGCTGCTGTCGAATGCACAAGCCGCGCCGCCGCAGGAGCCACACCCCCTGTGGTCGGCGTTCGACGCGCTGGCGCGCTGTGCCGCCGAGATCATCGAATCGATCGCTCCAGCCCCGGTTGCCGGCCCCCCCACCGAGCTGCCGACGGTCGACGAGGCGCGGCGCTGGGCCGAAGCGCTGGACCACCAATGCCGCGCCGCGCTGGCCGAGCTGCAGTTGCTGTCGCCCGCGGCGGCGCAGCCGGCCAGCTCCGCCGCCATGGCGTCGTGGGACGTGCCCGCACTGCTCGCGCGCAGCTCGGCGCTGCTGCACCTGGCCGCGCGTGTCGGCGCGCTGGCCGAGATGGACTACGGCTTCCTCTACGACCCGGGGCGCAACCTGATGACCATCGGCTACAACGTCGATGAACGGCGCCGCGACTCGGGCTACTACGACTTGCTGGCCTCGGAGATCCGCCTGTG
>JBGQEX010000016.1:0-46254 GCA_041496605.1 Piscinibacter sp. | reverse complement strand
GGTGCTCGTGTAATCTCGCTCATGGGGCTTCCCCTTTTCAGTTTCAGATTGACGATCGCAACTCAATCTTGGTGCTTCGACACCGTTACTGGAAGGTGGGAAGTCCTTTCGTATTCGCGCGGTAGGCGCTCCGGCGAGGCTGTGGTGGTTCGTTGCGCCCTGGGTTCTGCGAAGTTGACGAGCGAGGCAATTGGCCTCGTTCTTCAACGGAGCTGCAACCATGGACTCAACGACTCGCACAGGCACGGCGCTGCGCCAACGCATGATCGACCACATGCGCATGCGCAAGCTGGAACCCAGGACGCAGGAAGCCTACATCCGCGCTGTTCGCAAGCTGGCCGCCTTCCTCAAGCGCTCGCCCGACACGGCCACCGTGGAGGAGCTGCGCAGCTTCCAGCTGCACCTGGTTGACACCGGCACCTCACCCAGCCCGCCGACCACCGAGTGGTTCTCTGCGACGACGACGAGTTGATGCTTGTACTTCACGGCCTCGATGATCGCCGCCTCGTCGAGCGGCTTGATCGCGAGCAGGCCGTGCCGCAGATCGCCGCGCACAAGGGCACGGTCTACATGCGACTTGCGCGCGGCAACGTGCCGCTCGTGCTCGACGAGTACGACTACCGGTTCGAACTCGGCAAGGCCAAGTTGCTGCGCGATGGCGAGGATGTGCTCGTGATCTCCAGCGGCTTCATGACCATGCGTTCGCTCGAGGTCGCGCAAACACTTCGCGCCGACAACGTGGGCGTGGCGGTGTTGCATTGCCCAACGATCGTGATGGAGTCGAACTCCGATGCGAGGAACCGACGGCGAAAGCGAGAGCCTGTTCGCGATGACATCAGCGATAGCTGCTGGCGGTGCCGCTGTTCGATCAAACCGCCGTGAGCGATCGAATTCAATTCGACCGCCCGGACGGTCTTGACAACCGACCGGACGGTCGACTAAATTTGCGCATGTGTCGATGCACTGCGCGACACAAGTCCCCATCCCCTCAGCAATAGGCCGGCAAGGTTCCTCAATATGAGCTTCGAGCAGTCGCAGAAATCGAAAGAGTGGATGGGGCGGGTACGCGCCTTCATGGATGAGCAGATCTATCCAGCCATCCCCACGTTTCACCAGCAAAGCGCCCAGATCGACCGCTGGAAGGAAACTGCGCCGGTGTTCGAGCAGCTCAAGGCCAAGGCGCGCGCCGCCGGGCTCTGGAACATCTTCATGCCGCCATCGGAGCACGACGACGAGTTCTTCACCAGCGTGGGACTGAGCAACGTCGAGTATGCGCCGATCGCCGAGCTCATGGGCCGGGTGTCGTTCGCTTCAGAAGTGTTCAACTGCATGGCGCCCGACACCGGCAACTTCGAGGTGCTGCACCGGTACGGCACGCCCGAGCAGAAGCGCCGCTTCATGCTGCCGCTGGCGAACGGTGAGACGCGCTCGGCGTTCCTGATGACCGAGCCGGCAGTGGCCTCCTCGGACGCGCGCAACATCCGCACGGAGATCCGGCGTGAGGGCGGGGAGTACGTGATAAACGGCCACAAGTGGTGGAGTTCGGGCGCGGGTCACCCGCACTGCGCCTTCTTCATCGTGATGGGCAAGACCGACCCCAAGGCAGACCCCTACCGCCAACAATCAATGATCCTGGTCCCGGCTGGGAGCCCGGGGGTGAAGCTCGTGCGTCACCTCGAGGTGTTCGGCTTCGACCACGCCCCGCACGGCCACTTCGAGGTGATCCTGGAGAACGTGCGGGTGCCCGCAGAGAACCTGATCCTGGGCGAGGGACGGGGCTTCGAGATCGCCCAGGGGCGTCTTGGACCGGGGCGCATCCACCACGCCATGCGCACCATCGCCTCGGCCGAAGTTGCCCTGGAAAAGATGGTGGTGCGCTTGATGTCGCGAGAGGCTTTCGGCAAGCGCATCCACGAGCACTCCGTGTGGGAGGAGCGCATCGCCGAGGCGCGCATCGAGATCGAGATGGTCCGACTGCTGTGCCTGAAGGCCGCGCACATGATGGACACGGTGGGCAACAAGGCAGCCCGCGGCGAGATTGCCATGATCAAGGTCGCCGCCCCGCGGGTGGCCCAGCGGGTGATCGATTTCGCCATCCAGGCGCACGGTGGTGGGGGTGTTGCCCAGGACTTTGGCCTGGCCGAGCTCTACGCCAACACCCGGATCGTGCGTCTGACCGACGGTCCGGACGAGGTGCATTGCCGCGCGATCGCGCGCCTGGAGTGCCGCAAGCACGAGGGACGTGATTACGCGAGCATCAAGGCGTATTCGAAGTAGGAAGTTCGCATGCATCAAAACAAGCAGCACCTGTTGACGCCCGACCGACTGGTCGGTAGGATGCTGTTCATTGAGTCGGCGTCGCCCGGTGAGTCGAACCGAGCTGGCCATGCCGAGAGGGTTGTGGGAGGAACTGGTTGCGTCGGGCGGAAGCCGGCAGGGGGCCAGCGATTCACGTGTAGACAAGGAGACAGTGCGATGAACCGGGCAATGACTGAAGAGAGGCTGATGCAGGAGACCCAGATGCATCGGGTGACTGGCGGGATCAGCGCCGAGAACCGATCCCTGGGCTTTTGGCCGGCATTCATGGACCAGGAGACGAGCGCCGTCTATGCGTCCTGTTTCGGAAACGGCCGGCCTTCGCCGTTTCACCTGATAAACGGCTCGCCAGATGAGCTGGTGGTGGCCAGGGATGCCGTCGGAAGGGCGGCTGCGTTCAAGGATTCCGTCATTGCGGGGTTCGTGCGGGGCGGTCGCTTCTACTCCCGCGGAGATGCCGGTCGGCCGGCCACTGGCGAGATGGCGCGGGCCTGCGCCTGAGGCGGCGTTCAGGCCCCATCGGGGCCAACGCTTGCCTCTCGATTTCAAACCCGGCCGACGCAGGCAACACCGCAAACGTGCGGCATCTCGAGCACCTGCGCCGCTTGTCACGGCAACGGCTCTGCGCCAGTCGAACGTCGTAAACGCCCTTTGGGGACGCCCCTTCCTAGGAGGAAGAAGATGATGATGTGTGGTGAAGGTAAAGGCATCCGGTATTGCTTCCGGCCCATCGTTGCAGCATTGGCAGTAACGGGATTCTGGAGCGGGAACGCCGCCGCGTTCCAGTTCGAAACCGCCAATCCGGACACCGAGATCCGTTGGGACAACCAGGTCCGCTACAACGGCGGATGGCGCATGGACGAGCGCAACCGCACGCTGGGGGACACATGGTCCCTGCAGGCCGGCGACTACAAGTTCGACAAGGGCGACACGGTGACGAACCGGTTCGACGTGCTGTCCGAGTTCGACTTCATCTACAAAAAGAACTACGGCTTCCGGGTTTCCGGCTCGGCCTGGAATGACTTCGCGTACGACGACGACGTGACCGGCAATCCAGCCTACCAGGCCGCGGGGCTGGGGACGGCCTACCCGGGCAACAAGTTCACGAGCAGGGTCCGCCGCTACTACGCCCACTCCGGAGAGTTCCTCGACGCGTTCGCCTTCGGCCGCATCGACCTCGGCAGTTCGCCGCTGGACGTGAGAGTCGGCCGCCACAACATCTATTGGGGCGAATCCTTGTTCACGCCGATCCACGGCGTATCGTATTCACAAGGTGCAGTCAATTTCGTCAAGTCGCTGGCCACACCGGGCTCGGAGGCGAAGGAGCTCTTTCTGCCGCGCAACCAGATCTCGGCCCTGCTGCGACTGAACGAGACCTACTCGATCGCGGCGCAGTATGCACTGGAGTGGAAGCCCTTCCGCCTGCCCGAGGGAGGCACCTACCTGGCTGCCACGGACTTCCTGTTCGCCGGCGGAACGAGGATCAGCCCCATCAGCAACGCCCCATTCCTGGGTGATCTCCAGGGGGGACCTTTCGCAAAGCCGAAGAACCGCGGCGACTGGGGCGTCAACGCGAAGGCGGTGACCGGGTTCGGAACCGTCGGCCTGTACTACCGCCAGTTCGACGACAAGGTTCCGCAGTTCCTCAGCAGCACCAACCCCACGCAATTCTTCAGCGCCTATGCCAAGGACGTGAAGCTTTGGGGTGTGAGCCTGTCGAAGCTGGTTGCCGGGGGCGTGTCGATCGGCTCCGAGATCGTGCACCGGCAGAACAGCGTGCTGAACACGGTCTTCGGGGCCGCCGATCTGGCGCGCGGCGACACCTGGCATGGGCTGGTCAATGCGATCGCCGTCATCGGCAAGACGCCGCTGTTCGACCTTGCGAACGTGTCGGGCGAGTTGACCTACAGCCGACTGGACAAGATCAGGTCCAATCCCGCGGGCTTCAAGAGTGTCGACTACACCTGTCCCGGTGTCGGCGGCGACCCGAAGGGCAGCTGGCGTGACGGCTGCTCGACGAAAGACGCCTGGGGACTGCAGATCTCGTTCTCGCCGACCTGGTATCAGGTCCTTCCGGCCCTGGACCTCTCGATGCCCGTCGCATACTCGCGGGGCCTCAAGGGCAATTCACCGGTGCCTTTCGGCGGCAATCAGGCGGCCGGAAGCTGGAGCATCGGCCTGGCTGCCGACTACCAGGCCAAATACACCTTGGCCCTCGCTTACACGGACTACTACGGTCCCTACCGAGCCGTGCCGACGCCCGCCGCTTTCGCGGTCCCCGGCATCGGCCCGACGGTCCTGGGTTCATCGAGCGGCAACGGGAACCTGCGCGACCGCGGCTGGTTGTCGCTGACGTTCAAGACCACCTTCTAGACCAGCATTAGGAGACATCAAAATGGCACGGAACATCAAAGTCATCGCCGCCGTCATCGGGGCGGCCCTCGCCGGCGCAGCCGTCGCGGCCGCGACGCCTGAGGAGATCAAGACGCTGGGCTCGACACGCATGCCCTGGGGCGCCGAGAAGGCCGGCAACAAGGAGGGCACCATCCCCGAGTGGACCGGTGCCATCACTCCCCCGCCGACGTTCGACCCCAAGACTCCGACGCGCCGGCCGGATCCCTTCGCGAGCGAGAAGCCGCAGTTCTCGATCGATGCGAAGAACATGGACAAGTACGCGGACAGGCTGAGCGAGGGCACGAAGGCGATGCTGAAGAAGTATCCGACCTACCGCCTCGACGTCTACCCGAGCCACCGCACCGCGAACTATCCCAAGTACTACCTGGACAACACGGTCAAGAACGCTTCGCAGTGCAAGACCGTCAGTGACGGCCTGAAGCTCGAAGGCTGCTGGCCGGGCCTGCCCTTCTCATTCCCGAAGACGGGCAACGAGGTCATCTGGAACCGTCTGCTCAAGTTCGACGCACCGGCCTTCACGAGCGTCAACATGTCTTCCCGCGTGGTGGACGCGACAGGCAAGAGCACGCTGACGGGCGCCTCGACTGTGTGGATCCAGTACCCGATCTTCGACCCGAAGCGCACCACGCCGATTTCCGGCAACGAGCCCTATGAGGTGTTGCGTCTCGATTACTCGGCGCCCGCCCGCAAGGCCGGGGAGAAGGTCTTGGTGCGCGACTCGGTCGACATGGTCGATACCGGCCGCCGCGCCTGGTCCTACCTGCCCGGTCAAAGGCGTGTCAAGCTGTCGCCCGATCTTTCATACGACACGCCGAGCCCGACCGGTGGCGGCACGGGAGTCCTGGACGACACGGCCGTCTTCTTCGGCGCCATGGACAGGTACGATTTCAAGCTGATCGGCAAGAAGGAGATGTACATCCCGTACCATGCCTACAAAGTTCGCGACCCGAGCGTGTGCCCGGACCCTGTGCGGCATGTCAAGAACCACCTGAATCCCGATTGCATGCGGTGGGAACTTCACCGGGTCTGGGTGGTGGAGGCCGCGCTGAAGCCGGGCAAGCGGCACGTCTATCAGAAGCGGGTCTTCCATTTCGACGAGGACTTTCCGGGCGTGGGGATCGCCGATAACTACGATTCGACCGGGCAGGTCTACCGGGTGGTGCTGAACCTGCCGATCTCCCTGTACGAGACGCCCGGGTACCACACGACGGACGAGTATGTCACGTACGACCTCGCGACCGGCTTGTACGCGCACCAGACGGACGCGACCGACAAGGGTGGATGGATGGTCACGGACATGAAGCCGGACTCGTTCTTCGGTGCCGAGGCACTGGCTGCCGAAGGGGTGCGCTAGGCCGGACACCAGTCCAGTCCTCGAGCAGGAGCATGTCTTGACTGTCTTAGCGAAGAGATCTTCCGACCGGTGGCTTCGGGGAATTCGCGGCGGCGCTCGCGTTCCTGCGATCGCGGCATTCGTCCTGGGCTTGGCGGCGTCGCTGACAGCGACTGCCGACACTTTCCAGGGGCCCCTCGAACAGCCGGCTCAATCGAGCAGCCTCGCGGCTCGCGGCCCGCTGCTGGCCATCGCAGCAGCCGGAAGCCGCTTCGTCGCGGTGGGCCAGCGGGGCCACATCGTCTACTCCGATGACGCCGGCAATACGTGGAAGCAGGCGAGCGTCCCGGTCAGCACCGATCTGGTGGCGGTGTCGTTCGCGAGCGCAACCAAGGGATGGGCCGTGGGCCACGGCGGGGTCGTCCTGCACACGGCCGACGCGGGCGCGACCTGGACCAAGCAGCTCGACGGCAGGAAGAGCGCCGACATTGCGGTCCGTTACCTGGAGTCGAAGGTGGGCGGCCTTCCGAGCGCCCAGAAGCTGGTCGAGCGCGAGAAGCGGCTCGCCAGCGACGGCGGCACGCAGCCGCTGATGGCCGTGCACTTCGAGAGCGAGACCACCGGGTGCGTGGCAGGCGCCTTCAACCGGCTCTTCTGTACCGAAGACGGCGGCAATACCTGGACTCCTTGGATGGATCGCATCGACAACCCCAACGAACTGCACTTCTACGCCATCGCGGGTTGTGCCAACGGCATCTGCCTGGCCGGCGAGCAAGGCATGGTGTGGCGCTTCGATGCGGAGAAGGGGCGCTTTGTCACCCGGGCGCTGCCGTACCAGGGCAGCGTATTCGGGCTTCTGGCCGACGGCGCGGACACGCTGCTCGCGTTCGGCTTGCGCGGGAGCCTGTTTCGCAGTGGCGATGAGGGGAAGTCCTGGGAGAGAGTTTCGATCGGCAGCCAGGCCGGCATCACCAGCGGTGCCGTGCTGCCCGGTGGCGCCATTCTTCTCGCGACGCAGGCAGGTGAAATCGTTCGCAGCCTGGACGCCGGAAGGACATTCGCCCGGCTGAAGCCCACACGACCGATGGCTTACTACGGGGTGATGAGCGCGCCGGGCGGCAAAGCCGTGCTGGTCGGCTCGGAAGGCGTACGGGTCGAGGCCGCTCATGACTAGAAACACCGATTCGGCAGGCAACTCAGCGGGAGTGGCATCCACATGAGCGCAGCAATCAGCAGTGCCCAGTCCATGGTGGTCGTTGCCGACCCCAGGGACTTCGACAATGCCTCCGGCAACTGGCTCGAGCGGCTGATCTTCAACAACCGGCCGCTCATCATCGCCGTTTGTGCGCTCGTGACGGCGTTCTTCGCCTTTCAGCTGCGCGGGCTGGAGGTCGGCGCGAGCTTCGACAAGATGCTGCCGCACAGCCATCCCTACATCAAGAACTACATCGACAATCGTCTCGAATTGCGGGGGCTGGGCGACTCGGTGCGCGTGGTCATCGAGAACCCCAGAGGCGACATCTTCGATCGCGAGTATCTGGCAACCCTGGCGAAGATCAACGACGAGATCTTCACCTTGCAGGGCGTCGACCGGGCGTGGATGAGAGGGATATTCACGCCGGTGGTCCGGTGGGTCGAGGTGACCGAGGAAGGCTTCCGGGGCGGGCCGGTCCTGCCCAACGACTACAACGGCAGCCCGAAGTCGATCGAGGACCTGAAGATCAACATCGCCCGGGCCAAGCTGGTGGGCAGCCTGGTGGCGAACGACTACCACTCGAGCATGATCGTGATTCCCCTCCTGGCCAAGGACGGGAGCGGCAAGGCACTCGACTACCAGAAGCTCTCGACCTCGCTCGAGAAGATACGCCAGCGCTATGCGAGCGCCGATGGAGGATCGCCGCCCAAGGTTCGCATGTACGTCATCGGCTTCGCCAAGCTTGCGGGCGACCTGATCGAGGGTCTCGAGAAGGTCATGGCCTTCTTCCTCATCGCAGCTGCCGTGGCTGCGCTGGCCATCTTCCTCTTTATGCGCTGCCTGCGGAGCACGGCCATGGTGCTGTCCTGCTCCCTGATCGCCGTGATCTGGCAGCTCGGCATGGTCGTCACCCTGGGCCTCGGGATCGATCCCTTCTCGATCCTCGTGCCCTTCCTGGTGTTCGCGATCGGCGTCTCGCACGGCGCCCAGAAGATGAACGGCATCATGCAGGACGTGGGGCGTGGCACGCACAAGTGGGTCGCTGCACGCTATACCTTCCGCCGACTGTTCCTCGCCGGCCTCACTGCCCTGCTGGCCGACGCGGTCGGCTTCGCCGTGCTGATGATGATCGACATCCCGGTCATTCGCGAACTCGCGTTGACGGCGAGCCTCGGGGTGGCCGTGCTGATCATGACCAATCTGATCCTCCTCCCGGTGTTCCTCTCCTACGTGGGCGTCAGCCCTGCCGCTGCGAAGCGCAGCCTCGCCGAAGAGCGTGAGGAAACCCGCGGTCGAGGCTTCGGCAAGCTCTGGAGCTTTCTCGACCGTTTCACCGAGCGGCGCTGGGCAGCCGGCGCGCTCGCGGTCGCGGCGGTGCTCGGTGCCGTAGGCTACATCGGCGCCCAGAACCTGAAGATCGGCGATCTCGACGCCGGCGCGCCGGAGCTGCGGCCCGATTCGCGCTACAACCGCGACAATGCCTTCATCACCGCGAACTACGGCATCTCGAGCGACGTCTTCGCCATCATGGTCAAGACGCCGGATGATGGATGCCGTTCCTACGAGAACCTGACCGAGATCGACCGGTTGGCCTGGAGCCTGCAGCAGTTGCCCGGCGTGCAGCGCACCACGTCGTTGGCCGACACGGTCCGCTCGTACACTTCCGGCGCTTTCGAGGGCAACCCCAAGTGGCTGACGATCGCCGACTCACAGTCGGTCATCGATGCGCAGATCAACAACGCGGTGGCCTGGAACACGGAGGTCCTCAACTCGCGCTGCTCGATGACCCCGGTGCTCGCCTTCCTGTCGGATCACAAGGCCGAGACCCTCGATCGGATGGTGAAGGCCGCGAGCGAGTTCGCCGCAAAGCACAGCGTGGCCGACCGCAGCTTCCTGTTGGCGGCCGGCAGCGCGGGCATCGATGCAACGACCAACATCGTGGTCCGCGACGCCAACCGCATGATGCTGGCCTACGTCTATGGTGCGGTGATCCTGCTCTGCGCGATCACCTTCCGGAGCTGGCGCGCCGTGGTCGTCGCCGTGCTCCCGCTGGTGCTGACTTCCCTGCTGGCCGAGGCCTTGATGGTCCAGCTCGGCATCGGCGTGAAAGTGGCGACACTGCCCGTCGTCGCGCTGGGGGTCGGCATCGGCGTCGACTACGCGCTGTACCTGCTCTCGGTGCAGCTCGCCCAACAGCGCCTCGGGCTGACTCTCGCCCAGGCATACCAGCGGGCGGTGGCATTTACCGGCAAGGTGGTCGCGCTGGTCGGCATCACCCTGGCCGCAGGGGTCGTCACATGGGCTTGGTCGCCGATCAAGTTCCAGGCCGACATGGGCATCCTGCTGACCTTCATGTTCGTCTGGAACATGCTCGGTGCGCTGATCCTGATCCCGGCGCTTTCGCACTTCCTGCTGCAGGGCGAGACTCGAAAGCATGAGCATGCCACGCTGCGCCCCGTCGAGCCGGCGCCAACCTCCCCGGAACCGACGGACGAAGATGCGGTGGCCATGCATGTGAGCGACCTGCAGGCGCGAGGGCCACGTGGCGCCCCGCCACTGGCGGCGTTGTCATGACATCGAGTCGGAAGGACATGACCATGGATTTCGTCGTCAGCGAAGCCAATGCGCTGCTGGAGTCGCCGCTGCTGAGGCGGATCGCTCCCTTGACGCTGAGCGGCTACGCCCGGTTCAGGGCGATCATCGACCAGGACGGTGCCCTCCCTGCCCGGGTGAAGGCGCTGTACGTGGCGACAGCCGCCACCACCAAGGGATACCGCACCATGGCCTTGCGCGAATTGGAGCGGGCGCGGCAGCTGGGCCTCGAACTGGAGGAAGCAACGGCGGCGGCCATCGTGCTGAGCAGCGTCCGCGGCGAGGGGGCTGCGCTGTGCTTCATCGAGGCTTTGGAGGCGGTGTATCCGGGGAGCACGGGTGGGGTGGCGCCGCTGAGTATCAAGGAGGTGGCGCCGGGGGGGGCCGAGAAGAACTTCGTCGCCTATTTCGGCAGCATGCCTCCGTCCCTCGGCAAGCTCGCCGACCTTCTGCCGCTTGGCGCCGATGCCTACTACCTGATGCGTGAGGGCACCATCAATCGCACGCCGCTCGGTCCGAAATACTCCGAGCTGCTGCTGGTGGTGGTGCTGGCGGCGGACTACAGTCCGCTGACGGCGGTACACATCAAGGGGGCGCGCACTGCCGGCGCCAGCGAGCACGAGATTGCAGAGGCCATCGTCTGCACCGTCACGACGAGCGGGCTGTCGGCCTGGGTGAGTGGCGCTGCGGCAATGGACGCCTTCTGAGGACACCCGCGAGTCATACCCGCAGGAGACCACCCAGGAAGATGTCGCACAGGATTTTCGCCATCTTCTCCGGCGGATTCTCCGCCGCGATGCGGGGATACCACTTGTAAGCCCACGTGCACATCCCGAGGAAGGCCAGGGTGGCGAATTCCGGGTCCACGTCGCGAAACTTCCGCGCTTCGATCCCGCTCTTGACGATGTTCGTGATGCGGGAGAGATACTCCCGCCGGCGCTTGCGCATCTCGGTCCGCTGCTTGCCCTCCAGCTCTCGGTAGTGGTCCATGAAGGCCGACACATAGCCCGGGTGGTCGGCGATCTGCCGCAGCGTGAGGAGAGCGGCTTTCTCCAGGGACTGCGCCGGGTCTCCGTCTGCCACATCGTCCGCCGGCAGTCCTTCGATAAGGGCGTCGATGTGCGTCTGATGCATTTCGTAGAGGATGTCGGTCTTGCTGCGGAAGTAGTGATAGAGGCTCGGCTTGCCGAGTCCCACGTCGTCCGCCAGCATCTGCATCGACGTCCCGTGGTACCCGACCTTGTCGAACAGCGCGGCACAGTGCTCGATGATGTCGATGCGCCTGTCGTCGTGTGCCGCGGTCGTCGCCCGGGGCTTCTTTCGTTTCGCGGGCGCGACTGCGTTGGCTGCTGCACTCTTCATCAAGGTTTTCCTCTGGGTTGTCTTGCACGGATTGCGCCACCGGATGGCACGGCTGACAGTTCGACCGTCCCGCCGGTCGAGAGTTTAGTGCACGCGTCCCAGTGCCCTCCTGATCACTGCCCGATGTGCAACTCCAGGACGGCAATCCTGCGCAGGCGTTTCTTGTCGACCTTTCCCGTCGCGGTAGAGGGCAGCTGGTCCATCACCAGCAGGTGCTCCGGCCACTTCTTCTTCGACAGCCCGATCACCGACAAGTGGCTCTTGATGCCCTCGAGGGTGGGGATCGCCTGACCCTCGCGCACGCAGCACACGGCGCAGGCCTGCTCTCCCAGCCGCTTCTCCGGCACCGACACCACCGCCACCTGTGCGATGGCAGGATGCCGCATCAGCGCGGCTTCGACCTCCGCGGGGTCGATGTTGAAGCCGCCTCGGATGATCTGGTCCTTGATGCGGCCCACCACCTTCACGTAGCCGGCCTCGTCGCAGACGATTTCGTCGCCTGTGAGGTAGAAGCCGTCCTCGGTCAGCCGATATTCCTGGTCGCCCAGGCCACGGCAATAGCCGAGGAAGAGCGACGGGCCGCGCACGCCCGCCTGCCCGCGCTGGCCCCTGGGCAGCACGCGTTGCTGCTCGTCGAAGGCCTCGTCCCGGGTTCCTGGGAACGAACGGCCGTCGGAGTGCCTGAGCAGGTCCGGGGGATCGTCCGGCAGCGTGGACGCGTGCCCCATGCACTCCGACATGCCGAACATCCGCAGTGCCCGGATGCCGAGAAGCGCGTGTGCGTCGGCTATCAGTTCCTGCGTCATCGAACTGCCGCCCACGCCTAGCGCCTTCAAGGGACTCGTCCCCGACCAGCGCCCGCTTCGCGCCACCTCGATCAACGAAGCCAGATGGGTGGGCACGCAGATACCCCAGCGTACGTCGTGTGCCACGACAAGCCTCAGGGTTTCCAGCGCATCCCAGGGGTCGATCATGACCAGCGGATGGCCGAGCGCCATGCTGAAGTGCGCCGTGAAAGTGAAGCCCGGGGCGCTGCCCAGCGGAACCACGCCAAGGATGGCGTCCCCCGGGGCGAGCCGGGCGACTTGCTGGCACGCCCGCACCGTGTAGTTCATCGCCGCCGCCGAGTGCATGACCCCCTTGGGCACGCCGGTGGTGCCGGACGTGAAGCCGATCATCGCGGTCTGTGCGTCGCGTGCGTCGGGCTCGCCGAGGGCAGCGCGCTGGCGCTGCGACAGACGCAGGCCGGGCACGCCTGGAATCGGCACACCTTCCGAGTCATTGACGACGGCGATGTGGCCAAGGCGCTCGTCGAGGACGTCACGCTCGGCGGCTCCCAGATCCGGTGTGTACGGGCAGATGATGGCGCGGGCCGCGGAGATTGCGAGGGCGCAGGCCAGGGTCTGCGGTGTCTTGCGCCCCTGCAGCATGACGCGGTCATGAGGATGCACCCCGGCCGCGAGCAGTGCGCCGAGGGCGGCGATGGCCATGGCGTGCATCTCGCCGCGGGTCCAGGGGCGGCCGTCGGCAGCGACGATGGCCAGCGCCTGCGGATCAGCTTCGGCCAAAGCCTGGAACTGATCCCAGAGCGGGGCGTCGGTCCACGTCAGCCCTTCAAGGGAATGGGTGTTGGGGCCCGGTTCAGGCAAGGCACTGCCCTCCATCGACGATGTAAGTCTGGCCGGTGATGAAACTCCCGGCGGCCGAGGCCAGCAGCGCAACGGTGGCGACGATCTCGGACGGTCTTCCGAAGCGGTGCAGGAGAATCCCGTCGAGCAGCTTCTGCTTGGTGTTTGCATCGAGGGTCTCCGTCATCCCGGTTTCCACCGACCCCGGCGCCACGGCATTCACGCGGATGCCATGCCGGGCCCACTGGGCGGCGAGATCGCTGGTGAGGTGCACCATCGCTGCCTTGGTGGTCGTATACGGAACGACCTGCCCCGCATCCGGCGTGTACGAGAGGAAGGCGCCGACCGATGCGATGTTGACCATGGCGCCGCCCGCCCCGGTGGCGATCATGTGCCTCGCGGCATGGCGGCATGCCAGGAACGTGCCGGTGAGATTGGTGTCGACCACCTTGCGCCAGCCCGACAGCGGAATCTCCTCCGGCAGCCCCCACCAGGACGCGCCGGCGTTGTTGACCAGGATGTCCAGCTTGCCGAGCCGCTCCACCGTCGCCCCCACGGCCGCCTCGACCTCGTCCTCCTTGGAGATGTCGCAGCGCAGGCCGATCGCCTTGCGTCCGAAGCGGGCGGCGATGCCGGCCGCTGCTTCCTCGCAGTCCTTCTCGTGCCGACTGGCCAGGGCGATGTCACAGCCGAGGTCGGCCAGCGTCACGGCGATGGCCTCGGCCAAGGCGCCGCGCCCCCCGGTGATGAGCGCGGCCTTTCCGTCGAGCCGGAACTGCCGAGCGACGAAGCCGGGATCGAAGTGCGTGCTCATGTCGCTGCTTCCCCAGCCGACCGATCGGCCTTCTGGAGAAACAGGTCGACCTCCTCGGTGACGAGGCAAATCCGGTTCCCCTTCATCTTGCCGACGTGAGCCACCGCGGCCGCCCACTGCGGCGACTTCAGCGCGGCGTCCAGAGCATCCCGTGACGGGAAGGTCAGGACCGCATGGCCGTCCCATGCGGGCGCATCCGGATGGTCGTAGTCGAACATGACCTCGCCATGGCGATAGGCCTGCAGTCCGGGCAGCTTGAGCGCGTGGTCGGCGTGCTCGCCGCGCCACCAGAGCGTGAATTGCTCGCGCGTCCACTCAGGCGGACGAGTCGCGAGAACGACCATGCTGGTTGACATGTCAGCGCACCTCGACAGTCAGCGGCCGGTCCACTCGGCCTTGCGCTTCTCGAGGAACGCGCGGACGCCTTCCTTCGCGTCGGCCGAGTGGTGCACGACGTTGCAGGTCATCGTTTCCAGGGTGATCAGCGTGTTGGTGTCGGCATCCAGTCCGCGGTTCACCGCCATCTTGGTCATCCACATGCAGAACGGACTCTTGTCGATCAGCGGCGCGCAGAAGTCCTGGATCAGCTTGTCGAACTCGGCCTGGGGCGCGCAAGCGTTGATCAGACCCCACTCGGCGCATTGCTCGCCGGTCAGCAGCTTGCCGGTGAGCATCAGCTCCTTGGAGCGACGCATGCCGATCATGCGCGGCAGGCGGTAGATCGGGCCGGCGCCGCCGAACAGCGCGCGACGAATGTGGAAGTCGCCGATCTTGGCCTCGGAGGCCGCGAGGGCGAAGTCACAGGAGATCATCAGCTCGAAGCCACCGGCGACGGCATAGCCCTCGACCGCCGCGATGGTCGGCTTCTTCATGTTGAAGATCTTGTCGTAGGTGCGGGCGGAATCGATCGCCAGCTGCAGCGACGTGGTGGTCTCGTGCAGCACCGGGCCGACGAGCTGATCCAGGTCGGCACCCGAGCAGAAGGTGTTCGCACGGCCGCGGAACACGACCGCGAGAGCCTCCTTGTCTTCTGCAGCGCGATCGACTGCCAGCTCCAACTCCTTCAGCAGCTGCGGACTGACGCAGTTGCGCTTGTGGGGCCGATTGAGCCAGATCGTCGCGACTCCATTCGGCGCGACTTCGTATTGAATGACATCCTTTTCCTTCTCCATGCTTTCACTCCTTGGACAAATGTTGATGATCAGTGTTTCTGTATACACCCGACCGGTCGGTCGAATCGAAAAGATAGCACAAGCACTTTGCTTGTCAATACCGGCGCCTCAGAAAATCTCGAACAGTCCGGCCGCGCCCATGCCGCCGCCGACGCACATGGTGACCACGCCGTACTTCGCCTTGCGACGGCGCCCCTCGATCAGGATGTGGCCGGCCATGCGAGCGCCGGACATGCCGTAGGGATGGCCGATGGAGATCGCGCCGCCCGAGACGTTGATCCGTTCGTCGGGGATGCCGAGGCGGTCGCGGCAATACAGCACTTGCGAGGCGAACGCCTCGTTGAGTTCCCAGAGTCCGATGTCGTCGACGCGAAGCCCCGCCTTTTCCAGCAGTTTGGGAACGGCCAGTACCGGGCCGACGCCCATTTCCTCGGGCCCGCAGCCCGCCACCGCCATGCCGACATATCGCCCCAGGGGCGAGAGGCCTCGGCGTGCCGCCTCGGCCGCGTCCAACAGCACCAACGCCGCAGCGCCGTCCGACAGCTGCGAGGCGTTGCCAGCGGTGACGTACCGTCCTTCCTCGAGTCGCTGCCCGCCCTTGAACACTGGCTTCAGCGCGGTGAGTTCGGCGAGCGTGGTCTGTGGCCTGTTGCCCTCGTCGCGGGAAATGGTGATGTTCTCGAAGCTGGCGGCACCGGTCGCCTTGTCGAACCGCGCCATGACCGCATCCATCGGCACGATCTCCTGGTCGAACCGGCCCTGGGCCTGGGCCTCTGCGGTCCTGAGCTGGGAGCGGAGGGCGAATTCGTCCTGGCGCTCGCGCGAGACCTTGTAGCGCTCGGCAACGATCTCGGCGGTCTCCAGCATCGACATGTAAAGCTGCGGGATTCGCTCGTCGAGCACGGGGTCCTTCACCCGGAATTGGTTGGCCTTGTCGTTCTGCACGAGCGACACCGACTCGACACCGCCTGCCACGGCGACATTCATGCCGTCGACCACGATCTGCTTCGCAGCGGTCGCCACCGCCATCAGCCCGGAGGCACACTGGCGGTCGATGGTCATGCCGGGCACGCTGACCGGCAGGCCGGCCCGCAGGGCGGCCTGCCGCGCCACGTTGAAACCCGTGCTTCCCTGCTGCAATGCGCAGCCGAGGACGACGTCTTCGACCGCGTCTGACTCGATGCCGGCACGTTCCAGCGAAGCCTTGATGGCGTGAGCCGCCAGGGCCTGCCCCTGGGTGTTGTTGAAAGCGCCGCGATACGCCTTGCCGATGGGCGTACGGGCGACGGAAACGATGACCGCATCACGCATGAGTGCGCTCCTTGGTGTGAAGAAACAGTGGATGGTTCGGGTTGGCTCAGGCGGGAATTGCAACCCCGTCCCAACCGCCCTCGGCGGCCGCGGCCAGTTCGAGCAGCCGCGCCGGCTTCCAGCGCTGGCCCATCTCGCGATGGAAGCCGCTGATCAATTCTTGAACTCGTGCGAGCCCGACTTCCTGAGCCCACCACAGGGGCCCGCCGCGGTGGCTCGGAAAGCCGTAGCCATTGACGTAGACGACGTCGATGTCGCCTGCGCGCTGCGCAACGCCTTCCTCGAGAATGCGCGCGCCCTCCCTGACCATGGCGCACAACAGCCGATGAAGGATGTCCTCGTCGGCGATCGGCCTGCGCTCGAATCCGAGTTCCGCCGACACGCCCGCGATGAGCGACTCGATCTCCGGATCCGGAATGGCCTCGCGGCCGCGGTAGACGTAGTAGCCGCGCCCCGTTTTCTGCCCGAGGCGGCCCATCTCGTAGATGCGGTCGGCAATGGGGGAGCAGCGCCCGGGCCGGGGTTGGGTCGAGTTTTTCTGCTGCTGGCGGATGCGCCAGAGCACATCCAGCCCGGCCATGTCGCGCATGGCAAACAGACCCATGGGAAAGCCGAACTCGACCAGCACGCGGTCGATCTGCCAGGGCGTGGCGCCCTCCTCGAGAAGGAAGTCCGCCTCCGTTCCGTAGGCGTCGAGAATGCGATTGCCGATGAATCCCTCTGCGTTGCCCGCGACCACCGCGATCTTGCGCAGGGTCCTGGCCAGGCCGAGGGCGGCACCGATGGCGGCCGGGCTGGAGCGCGCGCCGCGCACGATCTCCAGCAGGCGCATGACGTTGGCGGGGCTGAAGAAGTGCAGGCCGACGACGCTCTCCGGGCGCGAGGTTGCTGCAGCGATCGCATCCACGTCCAGGGTCGACGTATTGGTCGCCAGCATCGCGCCGGGCTTGGCCACCGCGTCGAGGCGCCGGAAGACCTCCTTCTTCAACGCCATGTCCTCGAACACGGCCTCGACGATGACGTCTGCATCGCCAAGATCGGCATCACTGTCGGTCGTGCGGATGCAGGCGAGGGCACGGTCGGCGTTCATCTGCGTGATGCTGCCCCGTGCCACCGAGGTGGCATAGTTGCCGCGGATGGTGGCGAGCCCCCGGCTCAACGCGTCCTGCGAAGTGTCGAGCAGCGTGACCGGGATCCCCGCGTTGGCGAAGCACATGGCGATGCCGCCGCCCATGGTGCCGGCGCCGACGACCGCAGCGGACCGGATCGGCGCAGCGGGCGCGGTGCTCACGTCCTTCACCTTGCCCGCGGCGCGCTCCGCAAAGAAGCGGTGGATCAGCGCCCGGCTTTGGAAACTGCGCTCGCACTCCTGGAAGGCTTGCCGCTCCAGCTTCGCTCCTTCCGCGAAGTCGAGCCGGCAGGCCGCCTCGATGCAATCGACGATCTTCCACGGCGCCAGCAAGCCCTTCCACTTGCGCTGGTGCTTGCTGCGAAAGTCCGCGAACAGTTCCGGATCGAGGCCACCGATCTTGTCGGAAGATTCGCAGAGCTTGCGGGTTGGCAGCGCTCCACCGGTCACCTCTGCGGCTAATCGCAGCGCGCCGTCCAGCAGATCGCCGTCGACAATCCGGTCGATGACGCCCCACTCGAAGGCCTGTCCGGCGCCCACCGGATCGCCGCTGGTGCAGACCGCCAGCGCCACTTCCGGGCCGGCCAATCGGGTCCACCACTGCGTGCCACGGCCGCCAGGCATCAGGCCCAGCTTCACCTCCGGCTGGCCGACCTGGGCGCCGCGGACTGCGACCCGCCAGTGGCAGGAGAGCGCGAGTTCGAAGCCGCCGCCGAAGGCGGTGCCGTGGATGGCGGCGATGACCGGTTTGGGGCAGGACACTAACGCGTCCATGATGTCGTAGAGCGTCGGTTCGAGGTAGGGCTTGCCGAAGTCGTTGATGTCCGCGCCCGCGACGAACGTGCCACCGCCGCCGATGATCACCAGTGCCTGCGCCTGCGGATCGGCCAGGCAGCGACCGATCGCGTCCATCAGGCCGCTGCGCACCGCATGGCTCAGCGCGTTGACGGGGGGATTCTCGACGGTGGCCACGGCGACGCTGCCGTGAAGGGCGTAGCTGACTTGACTCATGGGTAAGACGTTTCTATTCCTCGATGTCCACCACCAGCCGCCCCATATGGGCGCCGGTGAACAGGCAGTTGAATGTTTCGGGAATCCGCTCGAAGCCGTGGCGGATGTCGATGTCGTAGCGCAGGCGGCCGTCGCGGATCCAGCCGTCGATCACGCGCAGCATCTCGCCGATGCGCGCTGGCTGGCCGAGGATGTCGGTGACCAGGAAACCCTGGATCCGGGCGGTACTCACGACCAGGTTCCACAGGTTCGACGGGCCCGGCGCCTTCTCGGTGGCGCCGTAGCGGGAGACCATGCCGCAGAGCGCGACGCGGCCATTCTTGTTGACCCGGTCGAGGGCCGCTTCGAGCACTGCGCCGCCCACGCTCTCGAACACCACATCGATGCCGCTCGGGAGCGCGTCGCCGATGGCATGGCGCAAACGCGCCGCGTCCTTGTAGTCGATGCAGACGTCATAGCCGTAGCGTTCCGTGGCGCGCCTGCACTTCTCGGCGCCGCCGGCTATCCCGACGACCTTCGATGCGCCGCCGATCCGGGCCAGCTGGCCGACCAGCGAGCCGACAGCCCCCGAGGCGGCGCTGACCAGCACCGTCTCGCCGTGCCGCAGGCCGGCGATGTCGAAGAGCCCGCAGTGGGCCGTCAATCCGATGGTTCCGAGGACGTGGGTATAGACGGGTGGGGGATGGCCCATGTGAACGGGAACCGGAAAGAACCGGTTGCCGGCGCCGACCACGTAGTCGCTCCAGGATCCGAAGCCCCACACCAGTTCGCCCTCTCTGCGTGCAGGATCACGGGACTCGACGACCCTCCCCAACACCATTCCCCTGATGGGCTCGCCGAGGGCGATGGGAGCGCCGTAGCCGGGATCGGGATTCATGAAGTTGCGGATCGTCGGATCCATGCACAGGAGCATGACCCGGATCAAGACCTGCCCTTCGCCGGGCGTGGGAACGCAAGCCCGGTGCAGTGCGAGGTCTGCGGCCGTGACCAGGCCCTGGGGTCGCCTGCACAGCAGCCACTGTCGGTTCATCGCAGGCAAGCTCATGCCGCTTCAAAGCTCATGCAGCTTCAATCAGCACGCCGGTCGCCATCCAGGCGGCGATACCGGCACAAGGAACGGCGCAAAGCACCGCCTCGGCCATCTCCTCGTCGGTCGCACCCACCGCCCGTGCCGCCTTGATGTGCGTGGTCGCCTGCGGGCTGTAATCGGAGGCCAGGACCGCGATCAGCATCAGCTCCGCCGACTTCCGATCGAGCTGGTTGCAGTCGATCGTTCCCTTGCGCATCAGAAAGTAGCCGTCGGCACCCTTCGGGACCAGGCGCAGCAGGCTCGCCAGGGCTGGCGGCACTGTTCCCCAGTAGCTCTTGAAGTTTGCCTCGGCCTCCCCGGGGTCGGCCCGCACGAGGGAGGGCCCCCGTGGAGCTGAGGCAGGGTGCCCATAGACCGTGTCGAGCATGGCGTCGAACGCGAGCGCGGTGCCTTCGCCCCTCAGGCTGCTCAGCAGGATGAGACCGCTCGCCGCCTCGTTGAGCAGCACGCCCAACCGTGCTGCGCGCTCGAGCTCGCGCCGTGCCAGCTCCAGGTACCCCTTGTTCGTGGCGGCGACCGCGGAGAACAGACACTTGAGCTTCGCGGGCAGCGCGCCGTCGGTCTCGATGACCTCCCGGAACAGGGCGTAACCGGAGAGCGTGAAGGGTGCGAGCTGCTTCAGTAGAACCGACTGCAGCAAAGCGTTCGAATCCGTCACCTCGATGCTCCTGATGAGTTGAAGAGGCCCGGCAAGACTGGGGCTCGAATTCTGGCGCCTACGCGATGGCGCGATTGCCTCCCCGCACGATTGGCGACTGCGGGACGCTTTGGAGTGTACCGACCGGTCGGTCGATCGTCAACACGCCTTTCATGACCGAGCGAGAGACAGCGGGATTTTGATCCTGAAATGCTCCGATCAAGTTGACAGCCGACCGGTCGGTCGGTAGTATTCGTCCGACCGGTCGATAGACAGATCGGAAATGACAGCAGGAATACCGCTGCCGTGGCGCACTGCGACGGCGAACTCTAGTGAAGGGAGGAGCAGATGCTCTCCGAAATGTTGCGTCATCAGAATGAACGCGGGGGTCACCCGGGCCGCTGCCGAACGGCCGCTGTGATTCCCTCGCGCTCGGGAACACCTGAAGAGAATGCCGTTGCACTTGCGCGTCACGGCGCGTCCCGCCATGTGTGATGTCGCCAGCAGCGCGAGGAAGCAGGAGGCGATGAACGCCGGGGTGGAGGCAGGCACGTCGCCGAAGACCTATATCGGCGATGTCGGTGAAGTGCGGCAGTTTGCGCACATGGATTCACGGCGGCTGGAGGACTATCTTCATGCATACGTGCCCGGCTACGATGGTCCGCTGACCGTGAAGCAGTTCCAGGGCGGCCAGTCGAACCTGACCTACCTGCTGCAAACGCCCAAGGCGAAGTACGTCCTGCGCAAGCAGCCGCCTGGAGCGTTGCTGAAGTCGGCGCACGCAGTGGACCGGGAGTTCAGAGTCATGCGCGCCTTGGCGGGCCTGCGGGGCGGATTCCCTGTGCCGGAGCCGATCGCCATGTGCGACGACACCAGCGTCCTCGGCAGCATGTTCTACGTGATGAGCCACGTTCCGGGCCGGATCTTCTGGAATTGCCTGATGCCCGACCTCACTCCGGCAGGACGGGCAGCGGTGTTCGACTCGGTCAACGAAACCTTGGCGCGCCTTCACACCGTCGACTACGCGGCACTCGGGCTTGGCAACTTCGGCAAGCCTGGCAACTACTTCGAGAGGCAGATCTCTCGCTGGTCGCGCCAGTACGAACTTTCCAAGACGCAAGACATTCCGGACATGGAGCGCCTCATATCCTGGCTGCCCGCGGCCGTGCCGGCAGACGACGGGCGCTCCTCGATCATCCACGGTGACTATTCCTTCCACAACATCCTGATCCACCCGACGGAGCCGAAGGTGGTGGCCGTCGTCGATTGGGAGTTGTCGACCTTGGGCCATCCGCTCGGCGACCTGATGTATCACGCGATGGAGTGGTACAGGCCACCGGGCGTGGATGCGCGCGGCACCTTGCGCGACCAGGACCTGGCCGCGCTTGGCATCCCCACGCTGGAGCACTACATCCAGCGGTATTCCGAGCGCACCGGCTTCGCAGTCAGCGCGAACCTGCCTTTCTACCGGGCGTTCAATCTGTTCCGCACGGCGGCCATCCTGCAGGGCATCGCGCACCGGCTGATCGAAGGCAACGCCGCCTCGTCGAATGCAGCGGACATCTCCGCCAATATCAGGCCGCTCGCGGCCGCGGCCTGGCAGTTTGCCAATGCGGACTGAGGGATTCGTCTCATGAGCAGATTCGAAGGCAAGACGGCACTGATCACCGGGGGCGCCCAAGGCATCGGCGCGGCCATTGCCAGGGCTTTCGCCTTCGCCGGGGCCAGCGTGGTGATCGGCGACATCAGCGATGAGGCAGGACGGGCCCTGAAGGCGGAAATCGCTGCGGCCGGGGGTGAATCCCTCTTCGTTCATCTCGACGTGACGAGCGAGCCGGACTGGCAGGGGGCGATCGAGTGCGCGTTGCAGCGCTACGGCCGGCTGGACGTGCTGGTGAACAACGCGGGCGTGGGGCCGGCGCCGGCCCCGATCGAGCAGTGCACGGTGCAAGAGTGGGATCGCATCATGGCCGTGAATGCCCGCGGCGTTTTCCTGGGAACCAGGCATGCCATCGCGCCGATGCGCGCAGGGGGTGGCGGGTCCATCGTCAACGTCTCGTCCCTCGCCGCCCTCGGCCAGGGCACGCTCATGGAGGCAGCCTATGCCGCGAGCAAGGGCGCGGTGCGAACCTTCACGAAGGTCATCGCCGCCCAGTACGCGCACGAGGGCATTCGCTGCAACTCGGTGCATCCCGGCCCCATCGATGGCGGGATGCTGCACGGCGTGTTGTCGGACCCGACGAAGCTGGAGCGCCGGCTTTCCCGCATTCCGATGGGCCGCCTGGGTCGCGTGGACGAGGTCGTTGCCGGCGTGATGTTCCTGGCCTCCGACGAATCGTCCTACACGACAGGCACAGAATTGACCATCGACGGGGGCGCACTGGTGCAATAGCGGCGCTCCGACGCATGCACTCGATGCCCAACAGATCACCGCACGGGAACAGCAATGACCGACGCAATACGCGAAGCCCAGGACCGTGGCGAGCGGCTCCGGGAAGAGATTCGCAGCTTCTACGACCACATCCTTCCCGACGACCTCAAGACAAGGTCCCGGCGCCACCAGGTGCTGGGCAAGTCCGACTATGTCCGCTGGATGCGCCTGCTGCATGAGCAGGGCTGGGCGATCGGCCATTGGCCCATGGAGTGGGGCGGCCAGGCGTGGACGCTACTGGAGCGCTTCGCCTTCGAGGACCAGTTCGCCCGCCTCGGCTGTCCATGGATCATCCCCTTTGGCGTCAAGTACGTCGGGCCGGTCATTTACACCTTTGGCTCATCGGCGCAGAAATCGCGCTTCCTGCCCGGAATCGCCACCACGGCGGAGTTCTGGGCCCAGGGCTACTCGGAGCCCGGTGCCGGATCCGATCTGGCGGCCCTGCGCACCGAGGCGATCCGCAAAGGGGACCACTACGTCGTGAACGGCCAGAAGGTATGGACCACCTATGCTCAGTGGGCCGACTGGATGTTCTGCCTGGCCAAGACCACGAGGGACGGGCCTTCGCAGAAATCGATCTCCTTCCTCCTCGTGGACATGCGCAGCCCCGGCGTGACCGTGAAGCCGATCGCCACCATGGACGGCTACCACCACGTCAATGAGGTGTGGCTCGAGAACGTACTGGTGCCGATAGACAACCTGGTCGGCGAGGAAGGCGCGGGCTGGACCTATGCCAAGTTCCTGCTCAAGAACGAGCGCACCGCCGGCGCCATCGTCGGCGTGGTCTGGCATGCGCTGGAGCGGCTGAAGGAACTGGCGAGGCAATCGGGCAGCGCATCGGTGCGCCTCGAAGGTCGCATCGGCGAGCTCGACCTGCGCCTCATGGCCCTGGAGGAAGCCGCCTACCAGGCGGTGGAATCGATGATGCGCGGCACCGAGCACGGCGCCGAGGCGTCGCTGATCAAGCTGCGCGGAACCGAGCTGTACCAGCACATCGCCGAGGCGACGATCGATACCCTGGGCCTCGCCGGAGTCGCCTACGACACGGCGGCCCTGCACGCGGGCGGACTGCCGCCGCTCGGACCCGACGATGCCGGCGGCATCATCAAGGATCACCTCTACAACCGTGCGGCGACCATCTTCGGCGGCGCCTCCGAGATTCAACGCAACATCGTCGCCAAGACGGTCCTGGGGCTATGAGCATGGACATGGAAGCTGCCGTCATGCTGCGCGACAGCGCGCAACGTTATGCGGCCGACAACTACAGTTTCCTTCAGCGGCGTGCGGTGCTCTGCGATCCGGCCGGCTGGAGCGCGGATGCCTGGAAGGCCTACGGCGAACTCGGCTGGCTGGCCCTGCGTTTGCCGGAAGAGCAGGGCGGCCTGAACGCCGATGCCCTGGCCATCGGGGCCCTCATGGAAGTGGTCGGTACCCGCCTGCTCATGGAGCCGATCCTCGCCAGTGTCATCGTCGGCACCGGCCTGGTGCTGAGCCAGGGCAGCGGCGCACAGCGGGAGCGGCTTCTGCCGGGGCTGGCCGACGGTTCGATGAAGCTGGCCTTCGCGCACGTGCAAGTGGCCGATGGGACCGGCACCTGCGAGGTCCTCGACGGCAGGCTCGCCGGATCCAAGATCGCGGTCCTGCATGGGGACATCGCCGACCGCCTGATCGTCTCCGCGGCTGACGCGCAGGGGGGCGGCCGCACGCGGCTCTACCTTGTGGACCCGGGCGCTGCCGGAGTCGAGATCATGCGCTACCGTCTGGTGGACGGCCGCGGCGCTGCGAACCTGAGCTTCGCCGGCGCTGCAGTGGAACGGCTCGATCCCGATCACTCCGGATCAGCAGAAGCGGCGATCGACGAGGCCCTCGACCACGCGGCCGCGGCTCACTGCGCAGAGGCCCTCGGCATCGTGCGCGCGTTGGTGTCGACGACCTGCGAATACCTGAAGACCCGCAAGCAGTTCGGCCGGGTGATCGGCACCAACCAGGCGCTGCAGCACCGGGCCGTGGACATGTTCCTGCTGCAGGAGGAGATCGCCGCGCTGACGATGGCGGCCCAGCGGGCCTTGGCGAGGCCGGCCGTCGAGCGTGCCCGCACCATCAGCGGCGCCAGGGCTTATGTCTGTCAGGCCGCGCGCCATGTTGCGAACGAGGCGGTGCAGATGCACGGTGGCCTCGGACTCACCGAGGAGCTGGATGTGAGCCACTATTTCCGCCGGTTGATGGTGAACGCCACGCTCTTCGGGAGCCGGGACGAGCACTTCACACGCTACATCGCGTCGGCGGCATGAGCCGGTCCGACTCCGGGCCATGCCCAACCCGACCGTCATCCCCCATGTGAGCCGCCGCATGACCCAGAAGGTGATCCTGGAGCGCGATGGCGCCGTCGCGCGCATCGTCCTGAACCAGCCAGAGGCGATGAACGCCATCGGCCCTGAGATGGCTCGGGAACTCGCCCTCGCTGCCGCCGAGCTCGCTCGCGATGAAGCCGTGCGCTGTGTCATCGTGACGGGTGCCGGGCGGCATTTCATGGCGGGGGGAGACGTCCGCTATTTTTCGGAGTTGCTGACGTTGCCGGCCACCGAGCGCGATGCGAAGCTCAGCGAGCTGATCACCGACGTAGGGGACGCGGTTGCATCCCTCCGGGCAATGTGCAAACCGGTCGTCGCGGCGGTTCGCGGGGCGGTGGCCGGATTCGGCCTTTCCCTGATGTGCGCCTGCGACCTGGCGGTCGCAGGCGAGGGGAGCACCTTCAAGATGGCCTATTGCCAGCTTGGTGCCTCACCCGACGGTGGCGGCAGCCACAGCCTGCCACGGCTGCTGGGGGTGCGTCGCGCGCTGCAACTGGCGCTGCTCGACGAGCGCATCGATGCCCGGCGCGCCCTGGAGTTCGGGTTGGTTACCCGAGTCGTGCCGGACGAGTCGGTGGATGGCGCCGTGATGGCGCTTGCGCAGGGGCTTGCGCGCCAGGCGACCGCGGCACTGGGCCGCACCAAGCGACTGATCCATGCCGCGTTCGACAACGACCTCGCCGGCCAACTGGAGGCGGAGCGGCTCGCCTTCCTTGCCGGCGCGGCCTCGGAGGATTTCGCGGAAGCGGTGGCGGCCTTCGTCGCCAAGCGCAGACCGAACTTTCGTTCCCGATAACAGGTCTGGTGAGTGGGGCCTGTGGCGCCTCTGGACCTGGGCGCTGGACCCGGGCGGCGTCGGGCTCATGACCTTCGACGCCCTGAGCATGGCGGTGGTTGCCATGGCCATCGACCTGATGCTGCCGTCGCAGGGCCCAATGGGAGCGTGGCGTCAGCATCAGCTCGGTTCACTCGCCTTGAAGAAGCGCGACGCGTAGATGAACATCACCGCGCCTATGCACCCAGGCACCAGCGACAGCGACAGGGCGTAGCGCAATGCGTCGGCGCCGACCGCCGGGTCACGCGCGAGCAGGTCGCTGCACAGACCGGTGAACCACGGCCCCAGGCCCAGGCCGAAGAGATTGAAGCAGAGCGACAGGACCGAGTTGCTGAACGCGCGCATGTCCGGCGGCACCACGGACTGCGTCACCGCCAGGATCGGCCCGAAGTACGCGACCATCAGGAGCGCAGCCATCGCCGCTGCGGCGACCGAAAGGCCCGTCGAAGGCGCGAGATACTGGATCAGCCCGAACGGGACGGTGGCGCCGACGGCGATCGCCATCACCCACAGCCGCCAGCGCACATCGCGGGCCGCCAGCCGGTCGGCGATGAATCCGCCCAGGTACATCCCGATCGCCCCGCCCGCCCCGGCCAGCACCGCCATCAGCATCGCCACCTGGGAGAGCGTGAAGCCGTGGAGTCGCACGAAGAACGGTGCGTTCCACGTCATCATCGAATACTGCGAGAAGCCGTGCAGCATGGTGGCCAGCACGGCAAAGCGGAAGGCCTTGATACGCCAAAGCAGCCGCATCGAAGGCAGTATCCCCAGCCGGACCTCGCCCACCTGGGGGGGTGGGTCGTAGCGTCCGCGCGGCGCGTCCCTCAGCAGCATGAGCGCGAGGGGCGCCAGCGCGACGCCGATTCCGCCGATGATGGCAAAGGTGTGGCGCCAGCCCACCGTCTGCGCCAGCCAGCCGGTCGCGCTGTATCCCAGCATCAGTCCCAGCGGCAGCCCCAGTCCGTAGGTCGACATCGCGGTTGCGCGCTGCTTGGGTGGGAAATAGTCGGCGAGCAGGGAGACGCTGGCGGGACCGCTTCCCGCCTCGCCGATCGCCACGCCGATGCGGAAGAAGACCAACGATGCGAACCCGACCGCCAGCCCGCTCAGCGCCGTCATCAGGCTCCACAGCGCCAGTGACGCCACAACGATCCAGCGCCGGCTGACACGGTCCGCCAGGCGCGCGATGGGCAGCGCCAGCGTGGTGTAGAAGAGGGCGAAGGACAGTCCGGTCAGCGCGCCGATCTGCCCGTCGGACAGGCCGAGCTCCGCCTTGATCGGGATCTGCAGGATCGAAAGGATGGTGCGGTCGATGTAGTTGAACATCGCGATCAGGAACAGCGAGAACAGCGCGAACCGGCGCGTCCGGGCCTCGCTGGCAGCCGCGAGGGCCGCCGGAAGGCTGCCGGCAGCCGTTGCCGGGGTCCTCGTCCCGCTCAATCTTTCGCTCATCATCCAGCGCATTGCCTTGTTCATCATCTTGCTCACTGTTTTGCCAACCGTTTCTCGAACCGTCTCGCTCATCGCCAGCCCGCACTGCGCGCGGCGGTGATCCCGAAGGTCATCGCCATCGCCAGCCCGCCGGCATAGCCGATGCCGTATGCGCCGCCCGCATCGGCGCCGGCGGCCAGCAGTCCCGCTACGACGCTGCCATCGGTGCGCAGCACGCGAGCGCCGGGGTCGATGCTCAGTCCGCCGAAGGTGAAGGTGATCGCCGGATGCACGATCAGCGCGTAGAAGGGCGCTTTGTCCAGCGGCTCGCACGTCTCGGCACGGGGCGGATCGAGCCGCTCCCAGCCGTTGCGCGCGCCCTCGTTGAATTCCCGGATGGAACGCAGCGTCCGTGCGCCGTCGAAGCCGTGCTCCGTGGCGAAGGCCGCCACCTCCTCCAACGTCCTCGCTACAACCCCTTTGCCGCCGTGCTCCAGCGCGACCGCCATCTTGTCTTCGGGCACGGCGCTGGCCACGACAGGCTGCGTGGCGTACAGGTCATGCACGCGCGTGTCCCAGAAGCAGAGCGCGCGGGCGCCGGGCTGCGACACGGTGAAGCAGGAGTTGGTGTGATCGCCAAGCGTCTCGTCGCAGAACCTGCGGCCCTGCTCGTTGAGCAGGATCGTCTGGTCGCTGTGGTATTGGGTCAGCCTCGTGTAGAGCCGCTCCTGCCCCCAGTCCGGCGACTCGCTCACGAGGTGGCCGTAGAAGCCGCGATTGGTGCCATCGACTTCGCCGCCGGCCGCCGCACCCAGGCGCAGCCCTCGGCCGTCGCTCACCGGCTGCGATCGCAGCAGGATGCTCTCGGCATTGGGATGGACGTAGCGCGCGCGCATCTCGGGAGAGCCCTGGAAGCCGCCGGTCGCCAGGATCGTTGATTGGGCGCGTACCGTGACGTTGCCGTGCGGATGTGAGGTGCGCGCGCCAATCACCGTATCGGCCTCGTCTCGCACCAGTTCCAGCGTCTCGGTCCCGAGCACCACATGTCCGCCCGCCTGTTCGACCAGCGCCTCGCAGCCCCGCAGGTGCTCGATGATGTCGATCTGGTAGCCATAGCCATGGAGCACGTTCATCTTTGGCGATATGGCGATCTCGCGTTTGCGCAGCCACTCCATCGCATCCGGGAACGTGGCGCAGATCACCGTCCCCAGCTCGGGATTCCCGCCACCATACAGCGCCATTCTCTGCGGCGATGACGCGGTCCACAGCACCCCTCCGGACAGCACAGCCGAGCCGCCTGTCGCCGCCGCCTTTTCAACCACGATCACCCTGGCCCCTCGTTCGGCCGCCCATCCGGCGGCTGACAAGCCCGCCATGCCTGCGCCGATGACCAGGAGGTCGCATTCGATGATCTGCTCGTCTCCCATATCCTGTCTCTCCTTGAATGTCGACAGACCCGTTCGAAGGGGACGTCGGCGACTCGCTCCCGCGGTGGCACGACTAACGCTGCAAGATGGTGACGCCGCTCACCCCTGGCGCCCCGTACACGTGCGTATAGCCCAGCCTCGGATTGCCGGGGACCTGGCGCGGCCCGGCTTCCCCGCGCAACTGTGCGCAGATCTCGATCACCTGGCGCAGGCCCGAGGCGCCGATCGGCTCGCCATTGGCCAGGCATCCACCGTCGGTGTTGACGGGCAGACGGCCGCCGATCTCGGTTTCTCCGTCGCGCAGCAGTCGCTCCTGCTCGCCGTGCTCGCAGAAGCCGTTCTCTGCCAGGTGAATGATTTCGCTGCCGGAGTCGGTGTCCTGGATCTGGATGACGTCGATGTCGTGCGGTCCCACACCTGCCTGCTCGAACGCCGCACGGGACGCGGTCACGGTGGGCGCGGGCGCCTGCCGTGCCGCCAGCGCCGGACTGAACACCTCGAACGAGCCGTGGTGGCGAGTGCGCACCACGGCTGCCTTCACCAGGACCGGTTTCTCGCACCAGCGCTTCGCCGCCGAAGCGCGGCACAGCACCAGCGCCGCGCCCCCTTCTGCCGGGTTGCAGAACATGTACTGCCGCAGCGGCAGGTTGACCGGTGCCGAATCGGCGATCTCCTCGAAGGACATTGCGCGTCGCCGCCAGGCGTTCGGATTGAGTGCCCCATTGCGGTAGGCACGCTCGGCCACGCGCACCAGCGCATCCTCGCTGATGCCGTGCTCATGCAGGTAGCGACGGGTCTTGAGCGCGAAGAACTGGGTGGTCAGCATGAGGCCCGTCTCGCCGTACCAGTCGGGCAGCCCCCAATCGCGGGGGTGGGGGTTGAAGGCGCCTCGCGGATGCTTGTCGAAGCCGACGGCCACGGCAACCTCCGCCATCCCGGCGCGGATCGCCGCGACCGCGCTCGAGATCGCGCTGCCGCCGGTGGCGCAGCCGTTCGCGACGTTGATGAACGGCAGTCCCGTCAGGCCCAGGTCGTTGCACAGCGCGTCAGCGTTGCCGGCGTCGTGGCTGCCGCCATAGGCGATGTCCACGCGGTCCCACGAGATGCCGGCATCCTGCAAGGCGGCGCGCAAGGCATGAGCGCCCTGGGCGCGGCCTGACAGATCTTCGTGACGCCCGAAGGGGTGCAAGCCGATACCGATGATGGCGACATCCTCAGACATGCTCGTCCCCTTTCAGGCATTCACCCGACGGCTCGAAGGCGAACGTGCTCACCCGTTTGCCGTCCTCGGCGACCCGGTACGGGACGATGGTCAATGCCATGGGCATTCCAATGCGCAGCAATGCCGGATCGGCCAGCGTGAGCCGCGACTCCACTTTGATGCCGCAGGCCATCTCGACGTAGCCGACTCCGTAGGGCTGGAAGCTTTCGGCGGTCTCGCCGCTGTTGTAGGGCGGCTTGGGCAGAAAGCCCTGGATGGTCCATGACCACAGAACACCGGTGCTGCCGAGGCCGTAAGACTCGAGGCGGGTGCCCAGGCAGCGCGTGCAGCTTGCGGCCGAGGGGAAATAGACTTCGCCGCAATCGGCGCAGCGGCTGCCGATCAGGCTGGGGCGGCCGCCATCCAGGCGGAGCAGGCTGGGACAGGCAAGAACGGGTTGGGACATGGCTTTGCGCGCTCGGTTCCGAAGGTGCAGGTGGGTGGCGATTGAAGGTCCCGCTACTGCGCGGTGACACCGCCGTCGACGGTGACCTCGCTGCCGGTCATGTAGCTCGCCTCGTCGCTTGCGAGGAACAAGATGACGCCGGCGATCTCCCGCGGCTGGGCGAAGCGCCCCAGCGGCGTGTGCGCCAGGAATTCCTTGGCGATATCCGGGTTGGCATAGGCCGGAGCGGTGAGCGGAGTCTCCACGTGGCCCGGATGCACGGAATTGACCCGCACGCCGTTGCGGGCGGCGGCGCACTCCAGGGCTGTCGCCTTGCTGAAAAGCCGCACGCCGGCCTTGGCGGCGCTGTAGGCACCCGAGTTGGGCCCGGCGACCAGACCCCGCATGGAGGACATGTTGACGATGGCGCCACGCCCGCTCTCGGCCAGCAGGGGCAAGGCGTGCTTGGTGCCCAGAAACACGCTGTCGAGGTTGACGGCGAGGGTCGCGCGCCATTCGTCGAGCGTGGTGTCGGCGATCGAGCGGAAGCGGCCGAAGCCTGCGTTGTTGACGAGGATGTCCAGACGGCCGTACCGGGTACGGATGTCCTTCATCGCGGCGATCCAGGCCGCCTCGATGGTGACGTCCAGGGTAATCGCCAGGTGTCGATCACGGCCGGCCTGCAACTCGGCCAGCGCCGCCGTGAGGCCCGCCGCGTCGCGGTCGGCGAGGATGACCATCGCATCCTCTTCCGCGAAGCGTCGGGCGGTCGCCAGCCCGATGCCGGAGGCTGCACCGGTGATCAACGCGACCTTGCCGGACAGGCGGCCGCTCATGACAGGGACCTGCCGTTGCGCAGGTCCGACTTCGAAAGCTCCACCAGGCTGGGGAAACTTGGATTGCGGCGGGCGAGGATGGCCTCGGTCCGCTCCCGGATCGGCGCGTCGAACTTGTCGGTGGTGAGCAGGTAGAACTGGTTGTCCAGGACCGCCCGGTGGACCATCTCGGCCACCTCGTCGGGCGAGATGGCGTTCCCGTACAGATGGTCGGCGATGGCCTGCAGCTCGGGTGTCTCCTCGGCCGTGCCGGCGGCGGGGCGCAGGTCGGTGGGACGGTTGCGCTCCGATCGGTAGATGCCGGTGTTCACCAGCCCGGGGCAGAGCAGCGTCACGCCGATGCGCGCGCCGCGTTCCTGAAGCGCCGCGTAAAGGGCTTCCGTGGCACGAATGGCCCCCTGCTTCGCGAGGCCGTACGGCACCGAGCCGGAGCTGCCGACGAGACCGGCCACCGAGGCCGTGGTCACCACGTGCCCCTCATCGCCCTGCGCCAGCATGCGGGGCACGAAGCTGCGGATGCCGTGGACCACGCCCATCAGGTTCACGCCCAGCGACCACTCCCAGTCTTCGAGCGGATATTCCCAGATCGTTCGTTGGCGACCCGACGGAACGACGCCTGCGTTGTTGCACAGCAGGTGCACGGCGCCGAACTGCTGGTAGGCGGCCTCGGCCAACGCCTCGACCTCGGCCGGGATGGCCACGTCGGTGCGTACGGCGATCGCGGTGTGGCCGGCCTCGCACAGGCCCGCGCGGGTCGCTTCCGCGGCCGCCGCGTCGATGTCCGAGACGACGATCTTCATGCCCGAGCGGGCGAAGCGTCGCGCCATGGCGGCGCCCATGCCGCTGCCGGCACCGGTGATGACGGCCACGCGGCCGGCGAAGTTCTGCATTGAAGGGTCCTCAGTTGTGCCTGGTCATTGCGCCGGTCTAGAGCGCGCACCCGATGCGGTGGCCTTCGAGAATGGCGTGGGAAATGCGACGCGGGGCGACGCAGTCGCCGATCGCGTGCGCCTCGATCGCGCCACCGCGAAGCCGCTTGAAGAGTTCGTCGACCGACCGCCGGCCGGTCTGCAGCACGGTCAGGTCGCAGGCCACGTTTTCGCCCTCGCCGCTGGTCACGTTCATGAGGCGAGCCATGCCCGGCTCGCACCATTCCAGTTCGGTGAGCACACGGTACTCCGTGCCGGCCTGTCCCAGTCTCGCCAGCAGTGGGCCGATGCTTTCCGCCGGCATGCCACCGGCGATGGCGGCGGAGGGCGTGGCGATCATCAGGCGCCAGCCGGCCTTGACCAGGGCCTCGGCCACCCCGTAGGTGAACCAGAACCCGACCCCGTCGTCGACCAGGACGGCCTTGCCGGTCGCACCCGGCGCCGGGGCGCCATTGGCGAGGATGTCGAACCATGGCACGGCGCCGCGCATTTCAGGCGTCTCTTCGACAGGCCGCGCGACTGCGCCGGTGGCGACGACGGCCGCGTCGAAGCGGCCCTCGAGGTCGGCAGGACCGGCGATGCGCGTGCTCAATTCCACCTGCACGCGCTGCTGGCGCACCTCGCCGTGGAGCCAGTCGATGATGCGCTTCACGTCGCCCCGGCGGGGAATGGCCGCCGAATAGAGGAACTGGCCGCCGACGCCGTCCGTCGCCTCGAAGAGCGTGACCGCATGGCCTCTGGCGGCGGCGACGCGCGCGGCCTCCAGGCCGGCCGGGCCGGCGCCGATGACCGCGACGCGGCGCGGACGCGCGGCGCGCCCCGCTTCGCCGAAGCCGGGCTGCGCCTCGCGGCCCGCCACGGGATTCACCGCGCAGTGCAGGTGCGGTGAGAAGGCACGGCAGTCCTGGTTCAGGCCGATGCAGGGGCGGATGCGGTGCTCTTCCCCGGCCGCGGCCTTGCGCACCCAGTCCGGGTCGGCGATGAAGGAGCGCGCCATGCCGATCAGGTCCGCTTGCCCGGCTTCCAGGACCTGCTCTGCCACCCGGGGCGTGGTGATGCGCTGGCCGACCAGGGTCGGAAGGCCAGAGGCTTCGCGGATGATCCCCGCCATTCGCGCCGCAGTGGCTTCAGGCGCCGTCGCATCCTTGACGTACATGCCGCGCGTGCCCAAGGTGACGCTGAGGTAGTCGGTCATGCCGTCATCGGCGATCGCACGGCCGATCTTCGCGGTATCCGCCACGGTCATGCCGTCGACGATCTCCTCGTCCGCGGAGAGGCGCAGGCCGAGAAGGAAGTCGTCGCCGCAATGGCGGCGGATAGACGCGTTGACTTCCCGCAGGAAGCGCAGCCGGCGCTCCGCATCGCCGCCGTAGCCGTCGGTGCGCCGATTGGTGGCGGGGGAGAGGAACTGGCCAACCAGGTATCCGTGGGCGCCGTGGATCTCGACCCCGTCGTGGCCGGTGCGCTTGAGGTTCGCGGCGCACACGCCGAAGGACTCGATGAGCTCCGCGATTTCGGCTGCGTCCAACTCGTGGGGCGGAAAGGGATCTCGCGGCGAGCGGATGGGTGATGGCGCCAAAGGCGCGTTGTCGAACTCGCCGCCGATGAGCTCGCGGCCCAGGTGGACGATCTGGCCGACGATTCGCACGCCGTGGGCATGCACGGCATCGACCCGCTTGCGTAGGCCGTCAAGGATTGCTTCGTTGTACGGCTCGACCAGCTTGCGCGATCGAATGGCGGAGGTCCGATGCACCACCGCGGCGCCGGTGATGAGCATGGCCGGCCCGGATCGGGCGCGTGCTTCATAGTACGCAATATCCTCGTCCGTTATTCCCCCGTCGTGAACCATGCTGGTCCCGTGGGGCAGCATGACAAGCCGGTTCGCCAGGCGGACCTTGCCGAGGACAAGGGGCTCGAACAGCCGCGGGTAGTGGCGACTGCTGATGGATACCGGGATCGTTGCGTTCATCGTTGCACCTCGGCGCGATAGGATTGGCCACTGGGAATGGAAGCGATTTGCATCGTCGAAAGATCCGGCGGAAGTTTCGCCATCCGTTGCATGACTCGCTTGTGACTTGCGTCGAATGGTACCGACCGCCCGGTCGGTCGTCAAGCGGTCGAGATCAGGCGCGGAACGCGCGCTTTGCCGAGTCGTTTCGACGGAACATGGGTGGCGTGAAGCGCGGCGTGCTCAGTTCATGGGGCGAGCCACCACTAGGTGGCGAGACGACGCGCGAGGTCGTGCAGCGCGTATCGTTCTGGTTGCAAGAAATTCGGATGCGGTACGCTGGCGAATCACTGCTGGAACGGAGTCATACAGCGTCGCTGTGCATGAAACACGAGGGGCGCGGCTACGCGAGCATCAAGGCGTACTCCAAGTAGCTGGCGCGGTGGTGCGCCGAAGCAGTCGTTCAACGACGTTGACCTGTTGGTGCCCGAGCAAAGCCGGTTTGCCCAAGGGCCTTGCCGACCGCAATCTTCATTTTCTTTGACGCTCGACCGCCCGGTCGGTAGACTATATGGCATGACTGGAGTTCGTGGGATCGGGGCGAGTTGGGCGACTTGAGGCGTCACTGATCGTGCTTCGCGGCACGAAGCTGTATCAGCACATCGCCGAGGCGTCGATCGATGCTGGCGGGATCATCAAGGATCACCTCTACAACCGGGCCGCGACGATCTTCGGCGGCACCTCGGAGATCCAGCGGAACATCGTTGCCAAAGGGGTCCTGGGGCTATGAACATGAATGTCGAAACTGCCGCCATGCTGCGCGACAGCGCTCAACGGCACGCGGCTGACCAATACAGCTTCCTGCAGCGGAAGGCCGTGCTTGCTGATCCGGCCGGCCGCAGCGCCCGGTCCTGGCGGGACTACGCGGAATTCGGATGGCTCGGCCTGCGATTGCCGGCAGAGCGCGGCGGACTGGATGCCGATCCGCTCACCGTCGGCGCGCTCATGGAGGTGGTCGGCAGCCGCCTGCTGATGGAGCCTGATGGTGAATGCAGCACGGTTCGGGGGCCGCGACGAGCACTTCTCGCGCTTCGTTGCGGTGACGGCAACGGCGTGACCACGCACGGGGGAGAAGCCCAATGACGATCGGCACATCCGGGAAGGGCGCCGAACTCTTCGATGTCTCGGGAAAGGTCGCGTTGGTGACCGGCGCTTTCAGCGGCCTCGGGTGCGACTTCGCACGCGTGCTCGGCGAAGCGGGCGCAATCGTCATCCTGGCCGGACGCAGGATGGAGCAGGGCCGTCGGCTGACTGCGCAATTGGCTCAGGCGGGCATCCGCGCCCATGACGTTTTCATGGATGTGGAGCAGGCGGCGAGCGTCGATGCGGCAATGACGGAGATCCTGGATGGCGTGGGCGTTCCGGACATCCTGGTCAACAATGCGGGCGTCACGATGACGAAGCCCTTGCTGGACCTGGACGACAAGGACTGGACCAGTGTCATCGACGTCAACCTCAACGGCGCTTGGCGCGTGGCGCAGCGGACGGCCCGGGCCATGAAGGCGGCCGGCAGGGGTGGCAGCATCATCAACATCTCGTCCATCCTGGGCCTGCGGGTGGCGCAGCAGCTACCCGCGTATGCCGCCGCCAAGGCAGGCTTGATTCAGCTCACCCGGGCGATGGCCCTCGAACTGGCCCGCAACGGGATCCGGGTCAATGCCCTGGCGCCGGGCTATGTCGAGACTCCGCTGAACCTGGAGTTCTTCGCCACGGAGCCCGGCAAGGCGCTGATCAAGCGCATCCCCCAGCGCCGCCTGGGCCAGAGCCGCGAACTTGCGGGTCCTTTGCTGCTCCTGGCCTCCGAGGCTTCCGCGTACATGACTGGCGCGGTGCTTGTCGTCGATGGTGGCCACACCATCAACACGCTTTGACGAGTTCAGCCCTGAACAACCCAGCCTTGGAGCGCTAGCCCGTGATGACGAGAGTGATCCTGGAACGCGACGGAGCCATCGCCCGCATCGTTCTGAACCGACCTGATGCGATGAATGCCATCGGCCCCCAGATGGCCGGAGATCTATCGCGCATCGCGGCGGAGGTCGAACACACGATGCCACGGTGCGTTGCGTCATCGTGACCAGTGCTGGTCGCGGTGCGCGGGGCAGTGGCCGGCTTCGGCCTCTCGTTGCTGTGCGCTTGCGCTCTGGTGGTCGCGGGCGAGTCAACCATCTGCAAGGTCGCTTACTGCCAGCTGGGTGCGAAACCGGATGGCGGCGGCAGCTTCAGTCTGTCGCGGCTGCTCGGGGTGCGGCGTGCGTTGGAGCTGGCCCTGCTCGACGGCCGGAACGATGCGCGACGTGCCCTGGAACTCGGCATGATCACCCGATCACCACGTCTCGTGGCCGACGTGGCTGTGGACAGCGCGGCGATGGAACTGGCGCAGCCCTTGGCGAAGAGGCCAGGCCCGCACCTCATGCCTGGCAGTACTGCATCAGTCCCCGCCGCCCAGGTACTTGGGATTGCTTTCTGCCACCCGGTGTCGAGCGACCCTGAGCAGATGCCCCCTGACCGAGTCGTTCGGTTTCACGGAATCGGCGTGTCCCTGGCGGATCGCCAGGCACAGCCGCCGGTTGAGATCGAGAAGCCTGTCCTGCGCGTCAGACGGAACGGGTCCGGCGTCGTTGCCGGGCTGTGCCAGCAGGATGCGCTCCAGCGCCGCGAGTTCCTGCTGCTCGGGGGCGTCGCCGTTCCTTAACTGGCGCATCGCAATACCCATGGCGTTGGCGATCATCAGCGCCGCGTGGCGCTTTTCCGTGGGCAAAGCCGGAAGCACCTCGTCCCGCAGCAGACTGAGGGCAGCCTCCAGCAGCTGGTCGCCCGTAGGTCGTTCGCGCATCAGCTGTGCTCCGTCATGGTGAGGATTTCGTATTCAAGCTCCGGCACGATCTGGCCGGTGAGCGCCAGAAACAGTGAGACTTCCTCGCCCGACAGGTGTCGCTGCGCCTGCTGTATGGCGATGGAGGCCCAGTTCATATGCGCCATCACCTCCCAGTAACCTACTCGTGCCCGATCCAGTGAGCGGCCGGAGGCGCCCTCGTAGCCACGGTAAAAATCCTCGCGCGAACCGATGCCGCCCGCTTCGCTGTGATTGGCGCCGAAACGCCAGCACTTGGCGCAGAACCAGCCGATATCCTCACAGGGATCGCCCCATCCGGCGAACTCCCAATCCAGAATGCCGGTCAGGCCATGCTCGTCCACCATGTAGTTTCCAGTGCGGAAATCCCGATGGCACAGCACGATGGTTTCGCGCGGTGGCGCGTGTCGTTCCAGCCACCGCAGCCCCCATTCGAGGGCCGGCCGGGGCGTTGTTTGCGCGTCGAGGTGGCGACGCAGACGTTGGATGGCATCGAGCGCTGGAGCCTGGGCCAAGTCGGGCAGAAAACGCAGATCAGCGCACGGTGGCCGGATGGTGTGGATGCGCGCCAGCTCCGCGCCTAGGCGCTGCGTGAGTTGCACCCGATTGCCACCGTGGCGGCTATCCTTCACCAGCAGGTGGCCGGCGGCGATACCGCTCACGCGACGCATGACGAAGAACTGACGGCCGATGAGCGCCTGATCCTCGCATAGCCAGAGCGGTTCGGGTACGGTCACGCCGGCGGCGAAGGCTGCCCTGAGGAGCGCGAATTCCTCGGCGCGGCTGCGGCTGGCCGCAACACCCGACGGGGAGTCCGTTCGAACCACGGCGTCCAGCGGACCCGCGTAGCTGCCGCCACTGATCTCTGCGCGGATCAGCCAATTCTCTTGGATCGCGCCGCCCGACAACCTCCTTGCCTCGGTGATCGATACCCGATTGGCGCCCGCTTGCTGCGCAATGAAACTCTCCAATGACCGCCGCGGTGAATCGTTCATGTTTCAGGATTGCATGGGAGAGCAGAGGCCGGTCGGGTACGACGGCGGAAGGCGAGTTGCTGTGGTGGCTGCCACTCGCTCATCGATCCCGCTCGATGCCTTTGACGATGCGCTTGGCGATGCTCCACCGATGGACTTCCGATGGGCCGTCGTAGATCCGGAAGGCACGCATGTCGGCGAAGATGCGCCCCACCATGGCCTCCTCCGTCACGCCCAGGCCGCCGAGAATCTGAACGCAGCGGTCGGCGACTCGCCAAGTGGCCTCCGAGGCAAGTACCTTGGACATGCTCGAGTCGTGGATCGCCAAGTGGCCCTGGTCCAGCACCCACGCCGTGTGCCAAATGGTCAGGCGGGCCGAGTGGATATCCATCTCGTTGTCGGCAAGCATGAACCCGACACCTTCGTGGCTGGCTAAGGGCTTGCCGAAGGCGTGACGCCGACGTGCGTAATCGGTCGCAATGTCGTGGGCGCGCCGGGCGGCGCCCAGCCAGCGCATGCAGTGGGTCAGTCGCGCCGGCGACAGGCGCACCTGCGCATACTTGAAGCCTTCGCCGAGTTCGCCGAGGACGTCGCTCGCGGGCACGCGCAAGTTGTCGAGGCGGACCACACCGTGGCCACCGGGAAAGCAGGTATCCAGGGTGTTCATGGACCGCTCGACGACAAAGCCGGGCCGGTCAGTGTCGGTGAGGAACATGGTCGCGCGGCCGTCATCGAGCTTGGCCATGACGATCGCGAACGCGGCGCCGTCAGCCCCGGTGGTGAACCACTTGCGGCCGTTGATGACGTAGTGATCACCGTCCCGTACCGCTGTCGTCTGGAGCATCGACGGGTCCGAGCCGGCGCCTGGGGCAGGTTCGGTCATGCAGAAGCAGGATCGCATGTCGCCGGCGGCCAGCGGTCTGAGCCAGCGCTCCTTGTGTTCGGGGCGAGCGATCGCCTCCAGCAGATGCATGTTGCCCTCGTCCGGGGCAAAGATGTTGAGCGCGACCGGCCCAAGCAGCGAGTACCCGGCTTCCTCGAAGACGATGGCCTTGGCTCGGTGATCCAGGCCGAGACCGCCGAATTCCCGGGAGACATGCGGGGACAACAGGCCCGCCTCCCGGCCGCGTGCCACGAGCTCCCGGCGAAAGTCTTCGGTCGGCCCGTGGCGCGTCAGTCGCGGGTCGTCTTCCAGCGGGATGATCTGATCGGCGACGAACCGGCGTACCCGTTGCTTGAGCTCGGTCAATTCCTCGGAGATGGCGAAATCCATGCTCTGTCTGCCCAAAGTAGAGGCTTGGTCGTGATCCATCCAAGTGCCAAACACCGATGCCCCAAGCGTCGTCTGCCAACGGTGCCGGCTGCAAAGACCTCATGGTCATACAACCGACCGGACGGTCGAATTAACCAACGCTCGATGGTAGCAGGAATCTTGTTCGCCACAAGAGGCCATTTGGCGGGCTATGCCTTTCCGTCGTAGCCATAAATACCGTGCCCACTCTTGCGACCGAGGCGTCCCGCAGCCACCATCTCCTTGAGCAGGGGTGCGGGGCGGTACTTGGGGTCGTTGAAGCCCTCGTAGAACACCTGCATCACGGCGAGCAGCGTGTCCAGGCCGATCAGATCCGCGAGCGCCAGCGGTCCGATCGGCTGGTTGCATCCGAGCTTCATCCCGGTGTCGATGTCCTCGGCGCTCGCCAGCCACTCCTGCAGCACGAAGATCGCCTCGTTGATCATCGGCACCAGGATGCGGTTGACCGCGAAGCCCGGGCTGTTCTTCACGCTGATCGGCGTCTTGCCGATCGCCGTGGCGAACTTGATGGCCTTCTCGAGCGTGTCGTCCGAGGTCTGCAGGCCACGAATGACTTCCAGCAGCGCCATCATCGGTACCGGGTTGAAGAAGTGCATGCCGATGAAGCGCTCGGGGCTGCGCACCTCGGCGGCCAGCTGCGTGATCGAGATCGACGACGTGTTGGTGGCGATCACGGTGTCCACGGGCACCAGCTCGTCGATCTGCTTCAGGATGCGCACCTTGAGCTCGAGGTTCTCGGTCGCCGCCTCGATCACCAGGCCGGCGTCCTTCAGCGCGGCGTAGCTCGTCGACCCGCCCACCCGCGACAATGCCGCCGCCTTGCCGGCGACGCTGAGCTTGTCCTTCTTGACCAGGCGATCCAGGCTGCCCGTGAGGGTTGCGATGCCGCGCTCGACGGCCGCGTCAGAGATGTCGACCATCGTGACCTGCAGCCCCGCCATGGCGCACACCTGCGCGATCCCGTTGCCCATCGTGCCCGCGCCGACGATTCCGATTGTCTTGATGCTCATGTTGGCAACTCCTCGTCAGACACGCTCGAGGATCGCGGCGATGCCTTGACCGCCGCCGATGCACATCGTCACCAGCGCATAGCGCCCGTTGATGCGCTGAAGCTCGTAAATCGCTTTCGTCGTGATGATGGCGCCAGTCGCGCCCACCGGGTGCCCGAGCGAGATGCCCGAACCATTCGGATTCACCTTCGCCGGGTCGAGTTCGAGAGCCCGCGTCACCGCACAGGCCTGCGCTGCGAACGCTTCGTTTGACTCGATGACATCAAGATCCTTCGTGCTGAGGCCGGCGCGCTTGAGCGCCAACCGCGAGGCTGGCACCGGGCCCAACCCCATCAGCTTCGGATCGACGCCCGCATGCGCATAGGTGACCAGGCGCGCGATCGGCTTCAGGCCGGAGGACTTCACCGCGTCTCCGGTGGCGAGCACCACGGCGCCTGCGCCGTCGTTCAGGCCCGAGGCGTTGCCGGCGGTCACCGAACCACCGTCCTTGAACGCGGGCTTCATCTTGACCAGTTGCTCGATCGTCGTGTTACCCCGCACGTGTTCGTCGGTGTCGAAGACCACCATCCCCTTGCGCGTGGCGATCTCGACCGGAACGATCTGCGACTTGAAGCGCCCTTCGGCGATCGCGCGCGCTGCGCGCTGTTGGCTCTCGACCGCCAGTGCGTCCTGCATCTCGCGCGTGATGCCGTCGCGCTGGGCGACGTTCTCGGCCGTGATGCCCATGTGGATCTTGTGGAACGGGTCGTGCAGGATGCCGAGCATGTAGTCGGTGGCCTGGACGTCTCCCATGCGCGCCCCCCACCGCGCGGCCGGCATGACGTAGGGGCCCCGGCTCATCGACTCGGCACCGCCGCCGATCGCCAGTTCGGCATCGCCGAGCAGCAGCGTCTGTGCGGCGGAGACGATCGCCTGCAGCCCGGATCCGCATAAGCGGTTGACGTTGAACGCAGGCGTTTCCTGTGGAATGCCGGCCTCGATTGCCGCGATTCGGCCGAGGTATGCGTCGCGTGGTTCGGTGGGGATCACGTTGCCCATCACCACGTGGCCGATGTTCGCCGCCTCGGCGCCGCTGCGCTTGAGCGCTTCGCGCACCGCGGTGGTCGCCAACTGGGACAGCGGCACGTCTTTCAGCGAGCCACCGAAGGTTCCGATGGCGGTGCGTGCTGCGCCGACGATATAGATCTCACGAGCCGTCATGGCTGTCTCCTTTGAATGAGGAATGGGATTCGGATAAGCGGCATCAGGTGCCGCGGGTGCTGTCCCACTGAGGCTCGGCGCCGCCGCGGTTCAGCACGCGCGCCATCACGAACAGCAGGTCCGAAGGTCGATTCAGGTATTTGACGAACGGTGTTGCTGACGGCATGGCTAGCTCTGGCTGCAAAGACCACGAAGGTTGCATAAGCAACCGACCGGACGGTCGACTATCGGAATTCCGATAGTACAGTAATCTTGCATGCCACAAGAGGCTGCAACCCCCGGCCCCGTCTCGTCGCCGAACCCATCCTCGGCAGCACGAACCTCCGGCACGCGCGCTTGCCGTTCACGCACGTCCACAACGCCACCTTGCGGGCATGTTCGGCGCTCTCACCCTCTTCCGGCAGGGCTGCCGGTTACTCGCGGATCCAGGTCAAGCTCAGAGCGGTGGCGATGACATTTAGAAGGACCGACTGCTCGATGGGTTTGCCGATGAAGGCGTTCGCACCGGCCTCGCGGCTGCGCAACTCCGTTTCCGCCGTCGCACTGGCCGACGTGGCGAGGATGGGCACCTTGTCGTATTCCGATGACAGCCGCAGTCGCCGCGTCGCCTCGAAGCCGTCCATCACCGGCATCATGAGGTCCATCACGATGAGGTCGGGCCGGAACCGAGCCGCCATGTCGAGCGCCTCTTCGCCATTGCCCGCATCGGCCACCTGGAAACCCAGCGTGTCCAACGCGTCGAGCAGCATTGCGCGGCTATGCGGCGCGTCGTCGACCACCAAGACCTTCCGGCGCTTGCCTTCGTAGCCGACCGGCGCGCACCACTCGAGCAGGCCGTGAACAGGCGCCTCCAGCGCCGGCGCCGCGATCTCGAACCAGAAGACGCTGCCCTCGCCCGGCCGACTGCGCACCTGAATGTCGCCCCCCATCAGACGGATCAGCTGTCGGCTGATGGCCAGGCCGAGCCCCGTGCCGCCTTCGCGCCGCCCGACCTCGGCCACTTGCTCGAACGGCTGGAACAACCGCGCCTGCTGCGCCTCGCTCATGCCGATGCCGTCGTCTTCCACTTCGCATCGCAACAGGGCCATCGCGCCGGCCGCGGCGTCGACCAGCGGCGTCTGCAGGCGCGTCACGCGCAGCGTCACCTGCCCCGTGTCGGTGAACTTGACCGCATTCGACAGGAGGTTGAGCAGCACCTGGCGCAATCTTTTTTCGTCGACGCGTATGGCGGCAGGCAGGTCGGGCGCTGCCTGGTAGACGAACAGCAGGCTTTTCTCCTCTGCCTTGACACGAACGATATCGCACACCACCTGCAGGAATACCGGCAGGTTGACCTCGGCGGGAAACAGGTCGAGCTTGCCCGCGTCGATGCGCGCCAGATCAAGGATGTCGTTGATGAGCATGAGCAGGTGCTGCCCGCTCGCTTCGATGATCTTCAGCCCTCTGGCCTGCCGCTCGGTCAGGGGTTTGTCGCGCTGCAAGATTTGCGAGAAGCCCAGGATACCGTTGAGTGGCGTACGCAATTCGTGGCTCATTTGCGCCAGAAAGGCGCTCTTGGCCGAGTTCGCCACTTCGGCGCGTTCCTTGGCCGCCTCCAACTCAGCGCGGCGTTCGCGCTCCACGTCGTGCGAGCGGGCGCTTGCCAATGAGGCAGCAATCTGACCCGCCACGAGTTCGAGGAAGGTCCGGTACCCGTCGTTGAACTCACGTCGCGGGCTGATGCCGGCGATGAGAAAGCCCACCAGGCCATTCAGCGGGGCTGCCGCAACCACAGGCAAGACGAGAGCCTGCGTTGCCGGCTCGGGCCAAGCGCCACCTGGAAGAGCGCCGAAACGCGCCACAAGATCGGACACCACTTCCGCTTGCATGGTGCGGCCGACCGTCGCCAGCGGCCACGCGCACCCGTCGGCGCTTGCGAAGTCCACCGTCACGGGACTCGCCGGCGTTCCGCTGGCCAGGCCGACGACCCCGGCGAGCCGAGCTTGTAGGCCGAGGGCATCCACGAGGTACAACAGCGCGAACGACACATCGTTCGACGCCGCGCCGAGGGCTTCGACCAGGCGCGTGCAAGCTTCGTCTATCGACGCCGCACCCATGCTGTATCGAGCAAATTCGCTCAGGAATCGAAAGCGTCTTTGAGTCAGCACGCGATCCGTGGCCTCGAGCGCAGTGGTGAAGATGCCGTCGATATGGCCGACCGCGCTCCGGATCGGCCCCAGCGTGTAGTCGAAGTAGCACTCCTCCAGATAGCCATGCCGCCGTATGAAGACGAGCCGCTCCTTGGCAAACATCGACTCGCCAGCAGCCACCACAAGCGCAAAACTCGACTTGATGGCGTCCCAGATCTCTGACCACGCCTCGCAGGCCGGGCGCCCCAGCGCCCAGGGGTGCTTGTCGCCAGCGATTGGGATGAAGGCGTCGTTGTAGAGCAGGGCAAACTCCGGCCCCCAATAGATCGCTATGGGGAAGGCCGAGTCGAGACATATCTGCAGAGCCTGCTTCAAGTGCTCGGGCCACGTTTCGATCGGCCCAGGCGTAGCGCCGATCCACGGCAGTGCACTGATTCGGGCACCCATTTCCCCACGCCCCGCGAGGAAGTCCAGGCTGGGTCCTATCGATTCGGTTGTCGTGACAGAGTCCGGTAGCAGACCGAGCGTGTGAGCGGAAGCAGCCCCTGCGTTACGCTGAAGTCCGGCAGCCTGGTGATGTCGTTGGCCATCACGGCGTCGCTGATTTCCATCTTGTCGCGCTTGACCTGCTGTGCCGACGTAAGACTCGAAGCGACGATGTTCTGCGGGAGTTTTGACTTCGCCGGTACCTTGCCGGGTGGGGCTGCGAGCGTGCAGGTTTCCGCAGTGGATTGCGAATGCGCCACCGGAACCCCTGGAGGGCGAACGTGCCAAAGCGCTCGCAAGCGACAACCGTTGCAGTTTCCTGTTCATTGAACGCTCTCTGCAGTACGAGCATTCTGCGCCTCGACCGCATCACCGCAAAGTGGGATCGCGTTGCACTGCACCATCCTTTTGGGGTGGGGTCACGGACGACCATTCAGACGGTCGCGTCAAGCCGAACTCCTTCGAGTTGATCGGCAGTCATCGCGCAGGAGAAAATCTTCGGCCCCGCGCTGTCTGTGATCTCCTACAACGACGACGCCGACGCCGTTCGCATCGCCAATGATTCGATCTTCGGTCTCGGCGGCTCGGTCTGGAGCGTCGACAGCGAGCGCGCCAAGACGGGCGCACGCCACGTGCATGGCCTCGGGCTCGACATCGCAAGCCCGACGAGGCCCGCGAGATCCTGTCGCTTACTCAGTCGGAAATATAGGCGACAGACGGAGCTCGGAAGAATGAACGAACGAGCTTTGGATTTCGCTGGACCGCGTGCCGTTTTGCGTCGATGCGAATGTCAAGCTTCTCGCCTGCTTGCAAGGGTTCGCCTGGCGGTGCCGGTGCGTTTGACATGGCTCCACACCAACTCGTCGGGGTTCAGGTCGGGGGCATAGCCCGGCAAGAAGTGCAGGCTGAGCTTGCCTTCAGTGGATTGCACATATTCCCGGACGTTGGCCTTCTTGTGCGCCGGCAGGCTGTCGAGTACCAAGTGAACCGGCTTCTTGCGCCCCTTCATCATTTGCTCAAGCAATTCGACGAACAGCTCTGCGTTCAGCGCACCCTGGTAGACGCAGAACCAGAACGCACCGCGCGAGTTCACCGCCGAGGCAGCCGACACGGGCTGGCGCTGACCGGGGCGCTGCACCACCGGGGTCTTGCCACGAATGCCCCATGTCTTGCCATGCACCGTGTCGGCTCGAAAGCCCGACTCGTCCCAGAAGAAGATGTCCGCCCCTTCGCGCTTGGCCTGCGCCGCGATGGCCGGGTAAGACTCGCGCTGCCAGCGCTCAATGGCTTGCGCATCTCGTTGGTAGGCACGCTGCAGCGGCTTCTGCGGGGTCAGTCCGAGCTTGGCCAGCAACGCACCGACTGCCGTCACCCCCAATCTCACGCCGAACGTCTGCGCGATCAACGTCACCACGATGGCGCGTGTCCACAGCCCGAAATCCAGGCCGTACTGTCGCGGGTCGCGTCCGTTGATCCAACGAAATACTTGGCGCTCCTGTGCTGCTGTCAGCGTGCGCGGTCGCCCGCTGCCCCGCGTGGCGCGCAATGCCTTGAGTCCTTTGCCTCGTCCCGACGAGGCCTTCAGCCACTTGTAGATGGTCGTGCGGCTGAAGCCGTAGGCCGCGATCACCTCGGAGGGCCTTTCGCCTTCGCGAACTCGCTCCACCGCCATCAGGCGAATCTCTTCCAGCGTCTTGCGATCCAGCGTGCGTCCGTCTCGCTTCATGCGCTATTGGAACATCATACGGTTCGCTTCGCCATCACTTGTCGCCTAAATTACAGACTGCTGAGTAAAGGCAAGGACAAGGTCGCGTTCTGAAGCGAAGGCGCGTCACGCTGTCCCATATCCGTTCAGAGCACGTGGAAGGTTGTTGTCGGTCGACCCGCTGCCGCGCAACACGGGCTGTGGTCCGTCGCGCCGGACACCGTGCCGTGGATCAGGAGAACCATGACCATTTCACGCATCGACAAATCGGGCAAAGCCGCCGCTATCGGCAGCGTGGTGTTCATGGCCATTTGCTCCGACAGTCCATGCAGCCTTCGACGAATGTCGGCTTTGCGGCGTTGAATCTCGCCTGTCGTATGTCTCCTGCGGGTCGGCAGCGCCAGTTCGCGACCTTTGGATGCAGTCGTTCAGCCTGGACCTTGTCCCGCTCGACGGTTGCCACCCGCGAACGACCGCTGTCGCCGGGCTCTGATTTCTCGACATGATCGGCGAACGACCGCTTCCAGAGTGGACCGGTCCCTCGACCGGAAAATTCCCACTGACGCCTTTGGGTCGCGACCCGGTACTCGGCCGCCGCCGTTGAACGACTGCTGTCATGGTCTCAAGCAGTCGTACGGGCGGCGCTGGCCAAGGACAGGCGGGCAGCCAGGCAGTGCCGCGGCCCCGC
>JBGQEX010000015.1:0-46289 GCA_041496605.1 Piscinibacter sp. | reverse complement strand
GATCCACTGTTTGAAGGACCGCGAGCGTTCACCGAGCACGCGCACCCGGAACGAGTGGATACCGGCATTCGCCGGTATGACGGCCGTGTTGGCATGACGCACGGCGTGACCTCGGGGTCTGAAGAATGTCGCCAATCAGGTTCGGCAATGAGTAGGTTGGACAATGAATGACTTCGCCATCACCGCCCTGCTGATCACCGCGCTGTTCCTCATTCTCGCCAGCGGCGTGTGGATCGGGCTCACGCTGTCCGGGGTGGCCTGGATCGGCATGCAGCTGTTCAGCTCGCGCCCGGCGGGGGATGCGATGGCCGTCACGATCTGGGGCTCGGCCTCGAGCTGGACCTTGACCGCACTGCCGCTGTTCATCTGGATGGGCGAGATCCTGTTTCGCACGCGCTTGTCGCACGACATGTTCCGCGGCCTGGCGCCATGGATGCAGCGCCTGCCGGGCCGCCTGCTGCACACCAACGTGGTCGGCTGCGCGATCTTCGCGGCGGTATCGGGTTCCAGCGCCGCCACCTGCGCCACCATCGGCAAGATGAGCCTGCCCGAATTGCGCAAGCGCGGCTACCCGGAGACGATGTCGGTCGGGTCGCTGGCCGGCGCAGGCACGCTGGGGCTGTTGATCCCGCCGTCGATCATCATGATCGTCTACGGCGTCACCGCCGACGTGTCGATCGCGCAGCTGTTCATCGCCGGCGTGCTGCCCGGCGTGCTGCTGGCACTGATCTTCTCCGGCTACATCGCGCTGTGGTCGCTGCGCCACCCCGCGCTCATCCCGCCGCCCGATGCGCCGCTCACGCTGGCGCAGAAGCTCGCCGAGTCACGCCACCTGATCCCGGTGCTGCTGCTGATCGGCGCGGTGCTGGGTTCCATCTATGCCGGCGTCGCCACGGCCACCGAAGCCGCAGGGCTCGGCGTGGTGGGAGCCCTGACCATCTCGGCCGCACAGGGCTCGCTCACCTGGGCCACGTTCACGCAGTCGCTGATGGGCGGCACGCGGCTGTACTGCATGATCGCGTTGATCCTTGCCGGCGCCTCCTTCCTCACGCTCAGCATGGGCTACATCGGCCTGCCCCGACACCTGGCCGAATGGATCGCGACGCTCGGGCTCACGCAGGGCCAGCTCATCGTCGCGCTGTCGGCGTTCTACGTGCTGCTGGGCTGCTTTCTCGACGGCATCTCGATGGTGGTGCTGACGATGGGCGTGATCATGCCGACGGTGCAAAAGGCCGGCATCGACCCGCTGTGGTTCGGCATCTTCATCGTCATCGTCGTCGAGATGGCGCAGGTCACGCCGCCGGTCGGCTTCAACCTGTTTGTGCTGCAGGGCATGACGCGGCGCGAGATCGGCTTCATCGCCCGCGCGGCGTTCCCGTTCTTCCTGCTGATGGTGCTGATGGTCGCGCTGCTCTGGGTCTTCCCGCAGATCGCGACCTTCCTGCCGCAGCAAATGCGGGCTTGAACGGCCTCAATTCGCGACTTCGCCGCACGCGCCATGCCCCTAGCATGCAGGCGTGAAAGAGCGCGCGCACGCCAGCCTGGGTGCGCGCGGCAAGCAAATCGACCGAGGAGCCGCCCGTGGCTGACATGCTGATCCCGCAGCAGTGGGAAGCGCTGGACATCGACGCCGTTTCGGCGACCAGCGACAAGTCGAGCCGCGAATTGTTTCGCTGGCCGACGCCGCCGTTCGCCTGCTATCCGGATTCGGTCGCGCAAACCGACTCGCTGCCCTGCGAGATCGCCGGCCTGAACGGCAGCACCACCACCGGGCGCCTGACCTTCTTCGTGCCCGAGGAATCAGTGGCGCATGTGCAGGTGCCGCCGGCGCGCACCACGCTGCCGCTGCGCTTCGATCAGTTCCGCTCGATCACGCTGACCCACCTGCTCAAGCCGTCGGACGTGAGCGCGGCCGACCCGCACGCCGACATGCTGGGTCACCGCGCGCGCTCGAGCTACCGCGTCGCGCTGGCCGGCGGCGGCGAGATCGGCGGCGAAACCGTCGGCCATGTCGAAAGCCCGCACGGGCTGTTCCTGTTTCCGCCTGCCAATGACGCGGGCGGCGTGCGCCCCATGTTCATTCCCAAGTCTGCATTCAGCAGCGCCGAGTTCGGCCCGCGCATCGGCGAGGTGCTGGTGGAACACCATGCCGCCACACCCGAGCAGGTCGAAGAGGCGGCGCAGGTGCAGCAGCAGCTGCGCAACCAGAAGCTCGGCGACATCCTGCTGGCGCGCCAGGTGGTGACGCCGGAACAACTGTTCGCCGCACTCGACCAGCAGGCCACGATGCCGCTGGTGCGCATCGGCGACGCCCTGCTGTCGCTCGGCCTCATCACCGACGCGCAGTTGAAGGAAGCCCTCGAGCAGCAGCGCAACGACCGCAGCGTGCCGCTCGGCGAGGTGCTGGTGCGCATGGGCGTGGTGTCGCGCGAACACCTGCAGGTGGCGCTGGCCCGCAAGATGGGCTACCCGCTGGTCGACATCGACGCGTTCCCGGTCGAGGCCGCCGCGCTGCGCAGGCTCAGCTACGGACTCGCCGTGCAATTGCGCGTGATGCCCTTGCTGCTGCGCGACGGCCGGCTCATCGTGGCCCTGGACGACCCCGCGCGGCGCCGCGCCGCGGTCGACGAAGTCGAATTCAGCACCCAGATGAAGGTGGTGCCGGTGCTCGCGCAGTGCAGCTCGATCGAAAGCGCGCTGAACGCCGCCTACGAGAAGATCGGTGCCAGCGGAACGCACCGCTGGGTCACCGACGAACCGTCGGTGCCGATCAACTTCGACTTCGACCTCAGCAACACCGACCAGCTGGTCCAGTCGCTGGAGAAGGAAACACGCGACATCGGCGCCGACGACGACCGGCCGATCGAACAGTCCGACAACTCGCTGGTGCGGCTGATCAACAACATGATCATCGAGGCGCACAAGGACGGCGTGTCCGACATCCACATTGAGAGCTACCCGGGGCGCGAAAAGATCCGCATGCGCTTCCGCAAGGACGGGCTGCTGCGCACCTACCTCGAGCTGCCGGCGAACTACCGCAACGCGCTGATCGCGCGCGTGAAGATCATGTGCGACCTCGACATCTCCGAGCGCCGCAAGCCGCAGGACGGCAAGATCAACTTCGCCAAGTTCTCCGCCCAGCACCGCATCGAACTGCGCGTGGCCACGATCCCGACCAACAACGGGCTGGAAGACGTGGTGATGCGCATTCTGGCGTCGGCCAAGCCGATTCCGCTCGACCGCCTGGGCCTGTCGCCGCACAACCTGTCGCAGCTGAAGAACGCGATCGAGCGCCCCTACGGCATGGTGCTGTGCGTCGGGCCCACCGGTTCGGGCAAGACCACCACGCTGCACTCGTCGCTCAGCCACATCAACGTGCCCGAGCGCAAGATCTGGACCGCCGAAGACCCGATCGAGATCACCCAGCCGGGCCTGCGCCAGGTGCAGGTCAACCCGAAAATCGACTGGACCTTCGCGAAAGCGCTGCGCGCCTTCCTGCGCGCCGACCCCGACGTGATCATGGTCGGCGAGATCCGCGACGAGGAAACCGCGCAGATGGCGGTCGAGGCCTCGCTGACCGGCCACCTCGTGCTGTCGACACTGCACACCAACAGCGCCCCCGAAACGGTGACGCGGCTGCTCGACATGGGCATGGACCCGTTCAACTTCGCCGACTCGCTGCTGGCCGTGCTGGCGCAGCGGCTGGTGCGCCGCCTGTGCCCGCATTGCCGCCAGTCGCGCCCGGCGCTCGCGAGCGACCTGGACGAACTGGTGGCCGACTACCTGCACGCCTTCGGGCCCGACAGCGAGCGGCCATCACGCGACGCGCTGCTGCACGAGTGGGGGCAACGCGCCGGGCCCGATGGCGGCCTGCTCGTCTACCAGAGCCCCGGCTGCAAGCACTGCGACGACACCGGCTTCAAGGGCCGTGCCGGCCTGCATGAACTGATGGTGATCTCCCGCGAGCTGCGCCGTCTGGTGCAGACCGGCGCGCGCGCCGAAGCACTGCAGCAGGTCGCGATGGCCGAGGGCATGCGCACGTTGCGGCAGGACGGCATCGAGAAGGTGCTGGCCGGCGTGACGACGATCGAAGAGGTCCGGGCGACAAGCAACGTTTGAGAGCGCAGCGGTGTCGTTCCGAGCCAGCGCTTGACGTTTGGCAACTCGGCACGGCGCGAACTGTGGAATGATCCGCGCCGGCGAGTTGGGCGTGCGACCGCACGTCCGACGCCACCCCAAGCGCTGGAGACGAATTTGGCTTTCGACAAACGACTGAACGCCGGCCTGGCCGTGGTGGCCGCCGCAACCCTTCTTGCCGCGACGCAGGTCGACGGCGCCGCGCCGGCACCGGCGGCCTCTGCCCCGGCGGCGGTGGCTACCGTCCCCGGCATGCCGCCGGTCATCGACGCGCGCAACCTGTACAGCGAGACCAGCCCGTCGCATCTGAGCCCGGCGGTGCGCGGTGACCTCGAACGGATCTACGTGCCGAACCTGCGGTCCAACGATGTCAGCGTCATCGACCCGGCGACGCTGAAGGTTGTCGACCGTTTCAAGGTCGGCAACGCGCCGCAGCATGTGGTGCCGTCGTGGGACCTGCGCACGCTGTGGGTGGCCAACAATGCCGAGCGCCGCACCGACGGCAGCCTGACGCCGATCGACCCGCGCAGCGGCAAGCCGGGCAAGGGCATTGCCGTCGACGACCCGTACAACCTGTACTTCACGCCCGACGGGCAATCGGCGATCGTCGTGGCCGAAGCACGCCGCCGGCTCGACTTCCGCGACCCGCACACCCTCGCGCTGCAGTACTCGATCGCCACGCCAAAGTGCGGCGGCATCAACCACGCCGATTTCTCCATCGACGGGCGCTACGCCTTGTTCACCTGCGAGTTCGACGGGAGCATCGCGAAGATCGACCTGGTCAGCCGCAAGGTGCTGGGCTACCTGAAGCTGGCGATGCCCAGCACCCGCTTCAAGGATTCGCCGCAGGCCGTCGGGCCGGCGGCGAGCGAGATCTGCACCTCCACCAAGGGCATGCCGCAGGACATTCGCATTTCCCCGGATGGCCGCCGCTTCTACGTCGCCGACATGGAGGCCGACGGCGTGCACATCGTCGACGGCGATGCCTTCAAGGAGATCGGCTTCATTTCAACCGGCGTCGCCGCGCATGGCCTGTACCCGAGCCGCGATGGCAAGAGCTTGTATGTGGCCAACCGCGGATCGCACAAGATCCACGGGCCGCGCCACGGCAAGGGCAGCGTCACCGTGATCGATTTCGCCACCGACAAGATCACCGCCCAATGGCAGATCCCCGGCGGCGGCAGCCCCGACATGGGCAACCTCAGCATCGACGGCAAGCTGCTGTGGCTGGCAGGCCGTTTCGACGATGTGGTCTACCGCATCGACACGACGAGCGGCGCGGTCAGCGAAATCAAGGTCGGGCAGGAACCGCACGGCCTCGTCGTCTGGCCGCAGCCGGGGCGCTACTCGCTGGGGCACACCGGAAACCTGCGCTGATCGGATCGGCCCCAACTCGCCCCGCGAGGGCGTGGCCCGATTCGTTTTCCATGGCAGCGCAGCAACCCGGCGCCAACAACCTGAAGCAAGAGGCAACATGGAATTCGACTACATCATCATCGGTGGCGGCTCCGCCGGCTGCGTGCTCGCCGCGCGTCTGAGCGAGGACGCCGCGACCCGGGTGTGCCTGCTCGAAGCCGGCCCCACCGACAAGAGCGTGCTGATCCATTGCCCGGCAGGCCTGGCGGTGCTGGCGCAGACAGGCCAGGCCAACTGGAAGTTCGCCACGGTCGCGCAGGCCGGCTTGAACGGCCGGCGCGGCTACCAGCCGCGCGGCAAGGTACTCGGCGGATCGAGCTCGGTCAACGCCATGGTCTACACGCGCGGCCAGCGCGAGGACTACGACCATTGGGCCGCCGAGGGCAACCCCGGCTGGGGTTTCGACGACGTGCTGCCCTACTTCAAGAAGAGCGAGCACAACGAGCGCGGCGCCGACGCCCTGCACGGCGGCGACGGCCCCTTGAACGTGATGGACCTGCGCAGCCCCAATCGCTTCAGCGCGGTGTTCGTCGCGGCCGCCCAGCAGGCCGGTTTCCCGCTGAACCCCGATTTCAACGGCCTCAACCAGGAAGGTGTCGGCCTGTACCAGGTGACGCACAAGAACGGCGAACGCTACAGCGCCGCCAAGGCCTACCTGACGCCGAACCTGGGCCGGCCGAACCTCGCCGTCATCACCGGCGCCCACACCACGCGCGTCCTCATGGAGGGCAAGCGCGCGGTCGGCGTCGAGTACCGCCAGGGCGGCCGGCTGTTACAGCTGAAGGCCCGCCGCGAGGTCGTGCTCAGCGCCGGCGCGCTGCAGTCGCCGCAGCTGCTGATGCTGTCGGGCATCGGCGCGGGCGCCCAGTTGCAGCGCTTGGGGCTGGCCACCGTGCACGATCTGCCCGGCGTCGGCCAGCGCCTGCAAGACCATGTCGACGTGGTGCAGGTCGTCCATGCGCCGCAGCTCACCGACCTGTTCGGCCTGTCGTTCACCGGCATGGTCAATGCCGTCAAGGGCATCGTCGAGTGGCGCCGCCATCGCAGCGGCATGCTCACCACCAACTACGCCGAGGCCGGCGGTTTCATCAAGAGCCAGCCCAGCGAGGCGCTGCCCGACCTGCAGCTGCACTTCGTCGTCGGCAAGCTGGTCGACCACGGCCGCAAGGTGACCTTCGGCCATGGCTACTCGTGCCATGTGTGCCTGCTGCAACCCAAGAGCCGCGGCAGCGTCAGCCTGGCCAGCGCCGACTCGTTCGCCGCACCGCTGATCGACCCGAACTTCCTCGCTGAACGCGACGACGTCGACCGCCTGGTGCGCGGCTTCAAGCTGTCGCGGCGCATCCTGCAGCAAAGCGCGCTGGCGAGCTACGGCGGACGCGAGCTGCAGGTGCTGGCGGCGGCGCAGACGGATGCGCAGATCGAGCAGTTCATCCGCAATTACGCCGACACGATCTACCACCCGGTGAGCACCTGCCGGATGGGGCCGGGTGCGCTGGACGTGGTCGATGCGCAGCTGCGCGTGCACGGCGTGCAGGGGCTGCGCGTGGTCGATGCATCCATCATGCCGCGCATCGTCAGCGGCAACACCAACGCGCCGGTCATCATGATTGCGGAGAAAGCGGCTGACATGATTCGCGCGGCGTAGCCAGCGGCGGGCAGAATCGGCGGCGTATCCGGCAACGCCGTGGAGCCCGCGATGCCACTGTTCGAACGAATTCCGCGCCTGCTGATCGCTGGCGCCCTGGTATGGGCCGCCACGCCGGCGTGGGCGGAACCCGACGAGACCGCCGTGCCGGCGGGCGACGTGTGGCTGCAGCACGTCTCGCGCGACCTGCTGCCGTTCTGGTCCAGCCCCGACGCGCTGGGCACGCCGGTGGGCGACTTCCCGACATTCCGCTGCAACGACGGGCGCCTGCCGGACCGCAAATCCCTTTGCGCCGAGCTCGCCAATCCGCCAGGCTGGATCAGGCCCGAGATCGGCCGCGAGTTCCTGCGCATGAAGGCGCGCCAGACCTATGCCTACGGCGTGGCCTTCCACCTGACCGGCGAGCGCCGCTGGCTGGACGCCGCGTGGGCCGGCGCGCGCTACACGATGGGCTGGCTCGACGCCGAGCGCGGCGCGCCGGCGTGGATCAAGGACGGCCGCCCGGCCACCTTCAACGAGACCAGCGCGCAGGACCAAGCCTATGCGGTGGTCGGCATCGCGATGCTCTACTACCTGACGCGCGACGCGCAGCTCGAACGCGCGCTGATCGCGCAGGAGCACCTCATCTTCGACAAGCTGTGGGACCCGGACCGCAAGCTCGTGCGCTGGCTGCCCAAACAGGCCGATTCGTCGGACGCCGATCGCGACGAGCTCGTCGCCCAGCTCGACCAGCTCAACGCCTACATGCTGCTGGTGGTGCCCTATCTGCCGGCGGACGAGCGGGAACGCTGGCGTGCCGACATCCGCCGCCTGTGCGACGTGATCGTGCAGCACTACCACGACCCCGCCAGTGGTACGTTCTTCGGAACGCGCAACGCAGCGGACAGCGAGAAGCCTGGTGGCCGCCACAACGACTTCGGCCACACGATCAAGGCCTACTGGATGCTGCTGATCGCAGCGCGCGAACTCGGTGATGCCAAGCTTGAAAGTTTTGCCCGCGAGGGCGGCGTCACGGTGCTCGAGCGTGCCTGGGACAAGCCCAGCCGGTCATGGGGCTCCAGCTGGACGCGCAGCGGGATCGATGCGAACAAGAGCTGGTGGATCTTCGCCGAGCTCGACCAGATGGCCATCACGCTCGCGTTGGATGAGCGCCGCCACTCGCGCTACCTGCCGAGCGCATGGGCGTTCTGGTTCGACCGCATGGTGGACCACCGCCATGGCGAGGTTTGGGGATGGGTGCGCGCCGACGGCTGGGTGCCGCCGAATGATCTGAAGATCCACCACTGGAAGAGCGGCTACCACTCGTTCGAGCACGCACTGGTCAGCTACCTCGGCGCGCAGACACTGAATCAGCAGACGGCGACGCTGCATTTTGCCATCGGGCGCAGCGATGCGCTGTTCCGGCCCTATGTGCTGCCGGGCAAGGCGGTCTCGGTGCGCACCGAAGGTGCGACCGAGATCGTGACGTTCCGGGTGGGCACGGCCGCGCCTTAGTTTCTCAACGGCGCGCCGCTCAGTTCTCGAAGGTGATGCGTGTGGACACCAGCCTGGTCCCGTCTGCCGACAAGATGCCGCGCACCCGAACCAGCCGGCCCGCAGCGAGGTCGGCCTCGGTGCCGTTGTCGTAGCGCAGCGTGAACCCGTAGTTGATCGTCACGCCGCGCAGCACCAGCGTCTTCGCCACCGTGTTGACGCTGCTGACGACACCGATCAACTCGAATCCGCGGTCGCGCAGCTTGTCGTCGGTCTGGATGTCGACCTCGCGAGCGATCACCACGCCGCCTTGCACCGCACCTTCGATCACCACGCGGGCACCGAGCACCACGCCGGCGGTGCCGTCCGGGAAGTTCGCGCTGCCCGCATCGACCGCGATGCCGTTCACGCTGAACCGGCCCGTCGACGTGAAGTCGCTGATGCGGCCTTCGAGTGTGGCCTCGACGCGGTCTTCGAGCGGCCGCACGCCGGCGCGCACGACGACCGCGATCCACTGCCCGGCCACTTGCGTCGTGCCCACCAGCACCCGCGCGAAGCGACCGTTCGCCAGCGGGTCGGGCAAGTCGGCCGGCGCAATGCCGGCATAGTTGATCGTCTGGCCGGCGATGCTGAACGTCCTCGCCGTCGTGTCGAGCTGGCTGACGATGCCGCGCAGCTTGTAGCGCAGCGCGTTGGCCTTGGGGTCGATGCGCGTGGCGGTGTAGCTGAGGTTGGCCACATCGAACAAGCCATAGACCTCGATCACCTGGCCGACCGTGACGCCTGCCAGCCCGCCGGCGATGCTGTCGTCGAACACGGTGCTGGCGTTGACCCTGACGGTCTGCCCGAGCACGACCAGGCTGCCGCCCGCGGCGTCGACGCTGCCGACCGGGCCGATGATCTCGCTGCCGAAGCGGATCGTGTGCGCGGTGGCGATCGGCCCGTTGGCGTCGCTGCCGACGGCGGACGCATCGATATTGACCATCATGCCGAGGCGCAGTTCGCTGCTCGCGTGCGACGTGCCGTCGTCGTCCTGGACGCTCGCCAGGCCGTCGTCGTAGCGCACGCCATTGACGATGACCGAGCCGAAGCCGGTGATCGGGCCCGATGAGAAGGAGCCGGTGCCGCCGGTGTCGACGCCGCCGCAACCGACGAGCAGCATCAAGCCGCTCAGGCCGGCCAGCAAGGCGCGCAGCAGCAACCGGCTCCAGGAAATGTTGCGAGGTGTCGAGTGCATGTCAGCGCTCCGAAGGAGTGGAATCGGGATCGGGTTTCGGGTCGGTGGCGGCGGCCGCCATCGACCCGGCGTAGCTGTACAGGCCGATGCGCACGCGTTGGTCTCGCGTGCGCTGCGTTGCGCTGTCGGCCTCGATGAGTTGCTCCAGCGCCGGCACCGTCGCCTTCAGCAGCACCTGCCACTGGGCGCTCACGAGCTTGTGCACGGCAGCCAGCGATGGCGCCGAAAGTTCGTCGGCGAAGATCGCCTGCTCGAAATGCCGCGTGCCGTCGGACAGTACATTGGCAACCGCCGCGTTCAGGTGGTCGCCGACGTTGGCGCCGAGGAAGCCGAGCATGCGCGCCTCGTCGCCGCGCGGCACGAAGGCCTCGCGTGCGAGCGAAACCTTGTCGGACTTGCTGTCGACCGTCACCAGTTGCAGGCGCACCAGCTCCTCGAGCAGGCTGCGCGGATGCTTGTCGCGCGTGACCGATTGCGCCAGGGTCTCGAAACTCGGTGCGGGGCCTTGACGGCGCAGCACCAGCGGCCTGCCGTTCTTGCCACGGTAGTCGGGGCTCGATCGCCAGCGCGCGAACACCTCGGTGGCCAGCGAACGCGGCGCGGCCCGCGGCGCCGCCGCTTCTTGCGTCAGCCGCGTGACTTCGCGGCGATTGATGCCGGTCGATGCGCTGATGCGGCTGACCCGCCGGTGCTCGGGCAGCCCCGGATGCGCGGCATGCGCGGCCGCGACGAAGGCCTCTTTGACGATCGAATCGACCGCGGCGTACGGCAGGCCTTTGGCGACCGCCAGGCCGGCCAGCGGCTCGAGCACGCGACGCAAGGCGTCGAGCAGGGCCACCTGCTTGGGGTCGAGGCCGTCGGCCCTGGCCGGATCGTCGTGCTGCTTCATGGCGGGATGCTCGTCGGTGCGCATCGATGGTATCGGGCGACCCGCCGCGACCCGCCCCCATGCGAAGAGCCCCCGGCTCGAAAGCCGGGGGCCCCGACCGGCACGAGCCGGTCGCTCATCAGTTCTCGAACTTGATGATCACCGCAACGAGCACCTGGCGATCGACCGCCAACACGCCCAGTACCTCGACCGTGCGATCGTTGGCCAGGTCGTCGGCGGTGCCGTTGACGAAGGCCACGGCTGCGTTGTAGTTGACCTTGACGCCGCGCAGCATGAAGGTCTTGGCGCCCGTGTCGAGCCCGCTGATCGCGCCGTGCAATTCGAAGCGATGCAGATCGACCTTGCGATCGTCGTCGATCTCGACCACGCGCGCGATGATCACACCGTTCTGCACACGCCCTTCGACCTCGACCGGCGCGCCGAGCACGATGCCGTCGGTTCCGTCGGGGAAGCTCGCGTTGCTCGCGTCGACGTCGATGCCGTTGACGGCGAACTGCGTCGTCGACGTGAACGACGAGATGATGCCGCGCAGATGCGCCTGCGGCATGTCATCGATACGCCGCACGCCGTGCCGCACCGTCAGCGCGATCCATTGCCCATTGACTTGCGTCTTCTGCAGGCGCACCCGCACCCGCAGGCCGTCGGCGAAGTCGTTCGGCAGGTCGGCATCGGCGATGCCGGCGTACGAAATCACCTCGCCGCCGATCTGGAAGGTCTTGGCCGTGGTGTCGAGGTGGCTGACCAGCCCGCGCAGCCGGTACACCGGCGCATTGGGCCGCGCGTCGATGCGGGTCGCGATGTAGTGGCCGTTGGCCGCGTCGAAGTGCGCATGCACGCCGACCACCGTGCCGGCCGTCAATCCAGCCAGCCCGCCCGGCAGATCGTCGGCGAACACCGTGGTGGGCGTCACGTCGACGACCTGACCGAGCACGACGAGTGTCGAGGCCGCCGCGTCGACGCTGTTGACCGGGCCGACGATGTCGGTGCTGAAGCGAAAGCGCAGCGCCCTGGCGGCGAAATTGCGAACATCGGACGCGTCGACCTCGACCATCGCGCCGAGCTTGAGCTCCGAGCTCGCCTGCGCGACGCCTTCTTCGTCCTCGACCGTCGCGGCGCTGTCGTCGAAACGCACGCCGTTGACGATCACCGAGCCGAAGCCCGAGATCGGGCCTGCGGTGTATGAGCTGGCCGTGACCGTCGGCGCCGACGAACCGCCCCCGCCGCAACCGACGACCAGCACGGCGCCGGCCAGCGCTGCCAGCACGGCACCGCCGCCGCCCACTCCAAACCATCGCAATGACTTCGTGAACATGGACCCGCTCCTTGATGACGCGGCACGCCGCGTTGATCCGTCGGAACACGATCGTTCCGTGGCGTCATCATAAATGTGCTATCTGCACATTTGTTGTGGAGAATTGCAAAGATTTGTTCACGGACTCCTGCAAGGTGCGACTTCGGCAGCGCCTGCGCGTCAGGGCGCCTGCCAGGCCACGTTGCCGCGCGCGAACATCTGCCGCAGGCGGCCGCTCGTGGCGAGATCGTTCACCGCGCCTTGCAGCGCGAGCGCCAGTTCGGTGGCGTCGCGCTTGACGGCCATACCCACGGCCCAGCCATTGCGCGGCGCGCGCGGCGACGGCAGCGGCGCAATGGCGTAGCGCGGGTCGCCGCGCAACACCGATTCGAGCTCGGAAGCCAGCCCCGCGGCGGCTGCCACCTCGCCGCGCAGCAGCGCGCGCGCGGCCTCGGCGCCGTTCTTCCATTGCGTGCGCAACTGGTTCCTGTAGGCGCCGCCGTCGGCGCCGATCAGCAACCAGCCCGCCAGCGACTGGCCCGGCACCGCCACCGCCTGATCGGCCAACTGCGACAGGGTGTCGAGCTGGGGCACGCGTTCGAGCTGGCGCGCGATGGCCACGGAATCGCGGCAATACGGCGCAAAGATGCTGACCTGCGGGTTGCCTTCCATCAGCGGGCGGTCGACCGGCACATGCAGCAGCACGTCGGCCGGTCCGTAGCCGAGGTAGTGGCCGCGCCACACCATGTTGCGCAGGTCGTCGTTCATGCTGTCGTCGGCATGGAACGGCAACAGCGCGAGCTTCACACCGAGCGCGTCGGCCAGGCCCTGCGCCAGCTCCACGTCCAGCCCCTTGCCGTCGACGTGGAAGGGCGGCATGTCGTGATAGATGCCGACCGTCAGCACGCCGCGCTCGCGCACGCGCGCCAGCGGCGTGGCCGACAGTCGCCGCGGCGAGCCGATCGCAATGGCGGCACCGGCCGCGCCGAACCAGCGCAGGCAGTCGCGGCGAGTCCGTGTCGTGGGTGTCATGCGATGCCCCCGTTCAGAACGGCTTGTCGCGCCGCGTTTCCAGATAGGCCTTGATCGACCAGATGGCTTCCTGGTTCATGACGCCTTCGAACGGCGGCATGTACACCGCGCCGTTGCGGGTGCGGCCGCGGCGCACGGTCGTGAGGAAGTAGTCGTCGATCTCACTCACGCAGGCGCTCCGGCGACCGCTGTCCTTGAGGCTTGCGCATTCGTCGTCGAGCTTGCGCAGGTCGGGCGCGATGCCGCCGGAAATGGCTTCCAGCCCATGGCAGCGCGCGCAGTTCTGGTTGTAGGCCGAGGTGCCGATCTTGACGGCCGTGTCGTTGGTTCGAAACGGGTTCTCGGCACGCCACTCGTCGCCCAGCTTCGGTAGTCCGGTGGTGTCGACGGCCTGCGGGGTCACGTCGCCGTGCGCCGACACAGTCGTGCTGGCGGCGCAGGCGGCGATGGCCAGCAGCACGGCCGCGGCCTGCGCAACGGCACGCGCGCGGGGCCGGCGTGGCTGGGTGGAACGAGGCATCAAATGGGCGTCACGCGTCATGTCAGGTCTCCGTCAAGGTTGGGTTGGACGATGTGCCGTGTCTGCAAAGCCTGTGCCACGAGCCGGTGTTGCAGGCAGGAACACAAATTGCCCTGGATCAATCGGCGAATTGCGCCAGATCAAGTCGCACGACCCACACGCAGGCACCCTTACCCGGACCGTGCCGACGCGCTTCGAAAAAGCAGGCCCCGAGAACCTGCGCCAAGACACAGCAGTTCCGCGCAACCCATCACAGCCGATGACAACGGCCCCGGGGCGCGGGTGTTCGACGGAGACAACCTGCCATTGGCAGGAGCAGAGGAAACGCGACGATGTCTGCAAGCCACCGTGCCATGGTCACGCACGCCAAGACCTGGACCACCCCGTCGGCCCTGCCCTTCGCGCGCCAGGCCGCGCGCGCCGAGCTGATCGAGCAGTCCCATCTGCGCTGCGCCGCGCTCGGGCTGACGCGCATCGAACGCCCTGACTTTCAACCGCTGATGCGCAGCGACCTCAGCGTGGCGCGCGAGCGCAACCAGCGCCTGTTCACGCACGCGGCGCCGGTGATGGAGATGCTGTTCGAGCAGATCGTCAACACCGAAAGCATGATCGTGCTGACCGATGCGCAGGGCACGATCCTGCATTCGGTCGGAGACGACGAGTTTCTCGAGCGTGCCGGCAAGGTCGCGCTGTCGCCGGGAGTCAACTGGGCCGAACAGTCCAAGGGCACGAATGCCATCGGCACCGCGCTGTTCCAGGAGTCGCCCACGCTCGTGCACGGCGGCGAGCACTTCATGCATGCCAACAGCTTCCTCACCTGCTCGGCGGCGCCCATCTTCGACCCGCGCGGCAACATGCTCGGCGTGCTCGACGTGACCGGCGACCAGCGTTCGTACCACCAGCACACGATGGGGCTGGTGCGCATGTCGGCGCGCATGATCGAGAACCACTGGCTGTCCGACGACTACGGCAACCTGCTGCGGCTGCACTTCCACAGCCGCGTCGAGTTCATCGGCACGCTGCTCGAAGGGATCATCGTCGTGGGCGCCGATGGCAAGATCCTCGGCGCCAATCGCAGCGCGCTCGACCAGCTCGACATGAGCAGCGCGGCGCTGCGCATGCAAAGCCTGGCCAGCCTGTTCGGCACCACCGCCTCGGCGGTGTTCGACCATTTCCGCGCACCACTGTCAGTGCCGATGTGCCTGAGCCTGCCCACCGGCCGGCAGTTCCACGTCAGCGCCCGCTTCAACGGCCCGCCGCGCGGGGTGATGGCGGGGCTCGGGGCCGACGAGCCGGTGGCACAGGTGCTTCCCCGCGGTGAAGCCGCGCGGCCCGATGCGAACCGGCCGACGCTCCGGGCGGACGCCGAGGCCACGCCGGGCGGCCGACTGTCGGGGCTGCACTACCTGAAGACCGGCGACACGCAGATCGAGGCGATGGTGCAGAAGGTGCAGCGCGTCCTGAACCGCGACATCCCGCTGCTGATCCTCGGTGAAACCGGCACCGGCAAGGAGTTGCTCGCGCGCGCGGTGCACCAGGACTCGAACCGCGCCCGCCAGGCGTTCGTCGCCGTCAACTGCGCGTCCATTCCCGAGTCCTTGATCGAGGCCGAGCTGTTCGGCTACGAAGACGGCGCGTTCACCGGCGCGCGCCGCAAAGGCGCCAGCGGGCGCATCGTGCAGGCCAACGGCGGCACGCTGTTCCTCGACGAAATCGGCGACATGCCGCTGGCCCTGCAGGCACGTCTGCTGCGCGTCTTGCAAGAGCGCTGCGTGACGCCGCTGGGCAGCCAGAAGTCGATCGCGGTGGACATCGCCGTCATCGGCGCCACGCACCGCAACCTGCGCGAGATGATCGAGGTCGGCGCGTTCAGAGAAGACCTCTACTACCGCTTGAACGGCTTGGTCGTGCGCCTGCCTGCACTGCGCGAGCGCAGCGACCTCGGTGTCGTGGCACGGCGCATCCTGCTGGCCGAGTGCCCCCATGCCACGCCGCAGATCAGCCCGACCGTGATGGCGCTGTTCGACCGCTACGCCTGGCCCGGCAACATCCGCCAGCTTGCCAACGTGCTGCGCACCGCCGCGGTGATGGCGGCGGGCGAGCCGCAGATCACCGAAGCGCATCTGTCGGACGACTTCCTCGAAGACGTGCAGCGCGCGCCGGCGGCCGTGCCCGCGGCGCGCACTGCGCCGCCTGCCGTGGACACGGCGGGTGAAGTCACCACGCCGACCGCCATGGACCCACCCGCGCCGCCGTGCGTCGCGCCGCCGGCGGCCGAGACTTCGCGTGACAGTGCATCGGCACGCACGCTCGGCGAAGCCGAGATCGAGATGATCCGCGCGGCGCTCGCCGCGGCCAACGGCAACATCTCCGAAGCGTCGAAGCGCCTGGGCATCAGCCGCAACACGATCTACCGCAAGCTGCGCTGGGGCAAGGGCGGCTGAGCCGTCGCCGAGCCCGTCATTCCGACACACGCGTTTGTCATCCCGGCGAACGCCGGGATCCACCGGCGCGCGATCAGCGTGCCTAACCCACGTTCGCTGGCACTCACACGGTGGATACCGGCGTTCGCCGGTATGACGTTGACGTCGAGCCGCGGGATTTCCCTGTGCCAGCGCTGCGCGCCACTGTCACGGCATGGAGCACTCGTTGCGGCCCTCGCGCCGCACGCCCTCTGCAGCCCCCATTTCCGAGGGACAACCCCCTCCATTTGCGCCCTCCGCATGCGGCATGCGATTTGCAGAACAACCTGTGTCCGACACGGCATTCCGCCCGGGCTTTGATCGCAACCCTTTAGGAGACTCTCATGCAATGGTCGCACCCCGCGTTTGAAGACTTGCGCTTCGGTTTCGAAATCACGATGTACATCTCGAACCGCTGACCCGCTCGCCACCGGCCACCCCACACTGCCATGAAAATTCTCGTGCTCGGTTCGGGGGCCGGCGGCGGCTTCCCGCAATGGAACTGCAACTGCCGGCTGTGCGCCGGCCAGCGGCAAGGCGATCTGTGCGCGCACGCACGCACCCAAAGCTCGATCGCGGTGTCGGCCGACGGCGAGTCGTGGGTGCTGCTCAACGCATCGCCCGACATCGGCCAGCAGATCCGCAACCACCCGCAGCTGCACCCGCGCCAGGGCCTGCGCGACACGCCCATCAAGGCCGTGGTGCTGATGGACGCGCAGATCGACCACGTCACCGGGCTGCTGGGCCTGCGCGAAGGGCCGTGCATCGATCTATATGCCACGCCCTGCGTATTCGAAGACCTCACCACAGGGCTGCCGCTGTTGAACGTGCTGCAGCACTACTGCGGCACGCGCTGGCACATGCTGCCGGTGGCGGGCAACCAGTCGAGTGCCCAATTCGAGATCGACGGCTTCGCGTCGCTGCGCTTCACGGCGCTGGCCATCCCCGGCATGGCGCCGCCGTATTCGCCGCATCGCCGCGAACAGGTGGTCGGCGACAACATCGCGCTGCTGATCGAAGACCTGCGCGACGGGCGGCGCCTGTTCTATTCGCCGGGCCTCGCCGAGGTCGGCGACACCGAGCTGCAGTGGATGTGCGACGCCGACTGCCTGCTGGTCGACGGCACGTTCTGGGAAGAAGACGAAATGCAGCGCGCCGGCCTGAGCGGCAAGACCGCCACCGAGATGGGCCACCTGCCGCAGATCGGCGGCACCGCGCGCGCCGGCATGGTCGACGTGATGAACGCCACCACCGCGCGGCGCAAGGTGCTCATCCACATCAACAACAGCAACCCGATCCTCGACGAAGCCAGCGCGCAACGGCGCTTGCTGGACGCCCATGGCATCGAGGTGGCTTTCGACGGAATGGAGATCACGCTGTGAATACGGAACTGTTCCATAGCGCGCCGCCGCACGCGGACCCGCGCGAACCGTGGAGTGACCAGGCCTTCGAGGCCAGGCTGCGCGAGTGCGAGTCGGGGTATCACATCCACCACCCGTTCAATCAGCGCCTGAACCGCGGCGAGCTGCAGCCCTTCCAGGTGCGGGCGTGGGTGGCGAACCGCTTCTACTACCAGGTCAACATTCCGCAGAAGGACGCGGCGGTGCTGGCCAACTGCACCGACCGGGCGGAGCGGCGGCGCTGGATCGAGCGCATCCTCGACCACGACGGGCGCGGCGATTTCGGTGGCAGCAATGCCGGCGGCATCGAGGCCTGGGCGCGGCTCGGCGTGGCGGTCGGCCTCACGCGCGACGAGCTCTGGTCGCACCGCCACGTTCGCGCCGGTGTGCGCTTTGCCGTCGACGCCTATGTCAACTTCGCGCGCAGCGCGCCGTGGGAAGAGGCGGCGATCTCGTCGCTCACCGAGATGTTCGCGCCGAAGATCCACGCCGACCGCCTGGCCGGATGGCCCACGCTGTACCCGTGGATCGAAGCCGACGGCCTGGCGTACTTTCGCAGCCGCATTCCGCTGGCCACGCGCGACGTCGAACACGGGCTCGAAGTGGCGCGGCGCTGGTGCAGCACCCGTGCGCGCCAGGAGCGCGCCATCGCGATCCTGCAGTTCAAGCTCGACATCCTGTGGTCGATGCTCGACGCGATCGACCACGCCTACCCGGACGATCTGCCGATGGAGTCGCGCCCATGATCGCGGCTCATTCGAAGCCGGTGGTGGCGACGATGTTCCGGCTGCAGTTCGAGCCGGCGCAAGACAGCTGGGTGCTGCTCTACCCCGAAGGCATGGTCAAGCTCAACACGCCGGCCGCCGAAATCCTGCGGCGTTGCGACGGCCGCCGTTCGGTCGACGAGATCGTGGCCGAACTCGAGGCCGCGTTTGCGCACACCGCGCTGCGCGACGACGTCTGCGCGTTTCTCAGCCAGGCGCAGCAGCGCGGCTGGCTGCAGTAGGGGTTTTGGCGATGCAAGCCCCCGCCGTCCACACGATCCGCCCGCCGCTGTGGCTGCTGGCCGAGCTGACCTACCGCTGCCCGCTGCATTGCGTGTTCTGTTCCAACCCGGTCGACTACACCCGGCACGACCGCGAGATGGACACGGCCACCTGGAAGCGCGTGCTCGGCGAAGCGCGTGCGCTCGGCGCGGTTCAGCTCGGCTTTTCCGGCGGCGAACCGCTGCTGCGCGACGACCTCGAGGAGCTGGTCGCGCACGCGCGCGGGCTCGGCTTCTACACCAACCTCATCACCTCGGGCGTGGGTTTGACCGAAGCGCGCGCGAGTGCGCTGAAGTCGGCCGGGCTCGACCACATCCAGCTGTCGTTCCAGGACTCGACGCGCGAACTCAACGACTTCATCACCTCGACGCGCACCTTCGACCTGAAGGCCAAGGTCGCCGCGATCATCAAGGCGCAGGGATACCCGATGGTGCTGAACTGCGTGATGCACCGCTACAACCTGCCGCATGTGGGCCGCATCATCGACATGGCCGAGCGCATGGGCGCCGACTATCTGGAACTCGCCAACACGCAGTACTACGGCTGGGCGTGGCTCAATCGCACGGCGCTGATGCCCAGCGTCGACGAACTGCGCGACGCCGAAGCGATGGTGATGGCGCATCGCGAACGCCTCACCGGCCGCATGAAGGTGCTGTGGGTGTCGCCCGACTATGCCGACGCGAAGCCCAAGCCCTGCATGGCCGGCTGGGGCGCGGTGTTCATGGTCGTGGCGCCCGACGGCAGCGCGCTGCCGTGCCACAGCGCGCGCATGCTGCCCGGCATCACCTTTCCGAACCTGCGCGACACCTCCGTGCGCGACGCCTGGTTCGCGAGCGACGGCTTCAACCGCTACCGCGGTGAGGACTGGATGAGCGACACCTGCGGCAGCTGCGACGAACGCGGCCACGACCATGGCGGCTGCCGCTGTCAGGCCTTTCTGCTCGCCGGCGACGCCGCGGCGACCGACCCGGTGTGCCCGAAGAGCGAGCACCGCGGGCGGGTCGACGCCATGCTGGCCGGCGCCGCCGCCGAGCGCGCGCCGGTGCAGCCGCTGCGTTTCATTCCCGGCGCCGCGCAGCAGGCTGGCCTCGTGTACCGCAGCGACGAGAACTCGCTGGCGCTCTGTGCTGCGGGGGCCGCGCCATGCTGAAGCTGCGCCAGCTCACGCAGCGCTACGGCCAGTGCGTGGCGCTCAACGCGCTCAGCTTCGATGTGGCGCGCGGCAGCTTCGTCGTGCTGCTCGGGCCCAACGGCGCAGGCAAGTCGACGTTGTTCCAGGTGCTGACCGGCCTGTTCGCGGCCGACGCCGGCGACGTGGGAGTAGCCGGCCTGTCGATGCGCAGCGATGCGCGCCGCGCGCTGGCGCACATCGGCGTGGTGTTCCAGCAGCCCTCGCTCGACCTCGACCTGAGCGTCGCGCACAACCTGCAGTTCCACGCCGACCTGCAAGGCCTGCCACGCGAAGTCGCGGCCGAGCGCATCGCCTTCGAGGCGGCGCGCTTCGGCCTGCTCGACGAGGTGCACCGGCGCGGCGTGACGGTGTTGTGGGCGACCCACCTGGTACCCGAAGCCGAAGACGCCGACCGGGTGCTGGTACTCCACCGCGGTGAGCTGCTGGCCGACGGCACGCCCACCGAGGTCACCGCGGCGCTGGGCGGCCCGACGCTCGAAGCGGCCTTCATCCACGCGACCACCCACTGAAATCATGAAGTCACTCGCCTTGTTCGCACTGCTGCTCGCAGCCACGCTGTCCGCTCACGCGAAAGACAGCGGCCTCGCCTACGTCTCCAGCGAGAAGGACCACGCGATCACGCTGGTCGACCTGAAGACGCTCGCGGTGGTCGGCACCATCCCCACCTGCAAGCGACCGCGCCACATGCAGCGGCTCGCCGGCGACACGCAGCTGATGGTCGCGTGCAGCGACTCCGGCCGCGCCGACCTCATCGACCTCGCGACTCGCCGCTCGGTGGGCAGCATGGCGCTCGGCGACGACCCCGAAGTCTTCGACCTGTCGCCCGATGGCACCGCAGCCTATGTGTCGGCCGAGGACGATGGCGCGCTCAACGTGTTCGACCTCGTCACGAAGAAGCAGCGCGGGAGCGTGCCGCTCGGCAAGGAGCCCGAGGGGGTGACGGTCTCCGCCGACGGGCGTCGCGTGTACGTGACGTCGGAGGTCGCGAACATGGTGCACGTGGTCGACGCCGGCACGCTGCAGGTCGTCAAGAACATCGCGGTGGGCAAGCGCCCGCGCCGCTTTGCGTTCAGCGCCGACGGCAGCGAGTTGTGGGTCACCAATGAACTCGGCAGCAGCGTCAGCATCATCTCGGTCCGCGACCTGGCGGTGGTGGCCACCGTGCCATTCGACGTGAAGGGCATGCGCGCTGACGACATCACGCCGGTCGGACTCACGCTGTCGCGCGACGGCAAAACCATGTATGTGGGCTTGGGCCGCGCCAACCATGTGGCCTTTGTCGACGTGGCCACGCGCAAGACGACGCAGCTGGTGCTGGTCGGCAAACGCGCCTGGGGGCTCGCGCTGAACCGCGACGGCTCGCGGCTGTTCGTGGTGAACGGCCTGTCGGACGACATGACGGTGGTGGATACGGCCAGCGCCAAGGCGCTGAAGACGCTGGCGGTGGGCCGCGTTCCGCACACGGTGGTGGTCGATGACTAGCTCCGCCGTCATCCCGGCGCACGCCGGGATCCACTCGTGTCGAGTCAACGTGCGCACCCGACGCTTGCGGTCCTTCGCGCAGTGGATCCCGGCGTGCGCCGGGATGACGGCGGCGTTGGCGCTGGCGGTCAACGCATCGGCGGCCACGCTGACGCTGGGCGTCGTGCAACGCGCCGACGACGAGCGCCTCGCGCCGCAGCGGGTCGAACTCGCCTACCCCGGCCAGCCCGGTGGGCCGGTCCACCAGGCGGTCGAAATGGCGGTACAGAAAAACCGATTCGAGCTCGATGCCGCCAAGCTGCGCGTCAGCATCGACGTGCGTGCCGCACGCAGCGCCGACGAGGCAAAGGCCATGCTGCAGCAGCTCGCCAAGGCCGGCGCCGCCGGCGTCGTGCTCGATCTGCCGGCCGCATGGATGACGAGCGCCGCATCGACCGTCACGCTGCCACTGCTCAACGCCGGCGAGAGCGCCGAAGCGCCGCGCCAGCACGGCTGCAGCGCGAACCTGTTCCACACCTTGCCCAGCGAGCGCATGCGCGCCGACGCGCTCGCGCAAACGCTGCTGGCGCACCGCTGGACGCGCGTGCTGCTGCTGCACGGCACCCGCGCCGACGATTCGACGCGGCTCGCGCTGGTGCAGGCCGCGCTGAAGCGCTACGGCCTGAAGTCGGTGGCGGTCAAGCCGTTCAGGCTGTCGGCCGACCCACGCGATCGTGACCTCGCCAACCCGCTGCTTCTCACCGGCGCCGCCGCGGGTAGCGACTACGACGCAGTCTGGATCGTCGACAGCGACGGCGAGTTCGCGCGCACGCTGCCCTATCGCACCGCGCTGCCGCGGCCGGTGGTGGGTGATGCCGGCCTGGTGGCCGAGGCCTGGGCACCGCACTTCGAACGCTACGGCGCGCCGCAGCTGGCGCGCCGCTTTGCGCGCGTCGCGCAGCGGGCGATGACGAGTTTCGATTGGGCCGCCTACATGGCGGCCAAGGCGCTGCTGCAGGCGGCGCTCGAACAAGCGTCGGGCCCGACCGCGGCACAGGTCTTGAAGGCACTGAACCGCCCCGACTTCACGCTCGACGGTTTCAAGGGCGTTCGCCTGAGTTTTCGCGCCTGGGACCGGCAGCTGCGCCAGCCGCTGCTGCTCAGCGATGGCGTCGCCGTCGTCGGCAGCGCGCCGGTCGACGGCGTGATGCACCCGAACAACGTGCTCGACACCTTGGGCACCGACGCGCCCGAGTCCAGCTGCAAGGCCGCGCTATGACGCACGCACTGCAAGCCCTTCGCGCGATTGTGCTGCGCGAGCTGATCAAGTTCGTTCAAGCCAGGGGCCGGCTGGTGGCCGCGCTGGTGCGCCCGGTGCTGTGGTTGGCGGTGTTTGCGGCGGGTTTTCGCGACGTGTTCGGCGTGGCCATCGTCGAGCCCTACGGCACCTACATCCCCCACGACCTGTACGTGGTGCCGGGGCTACGACCCGCAGCGCGGCTTCCGCAGCCTGGCGCGCAGAGGGGCGACGTGATCACGCGCCGCCGCGCTCTCGGTGGCCTCGCCGCGACGCTCGCCGCGCCCTGGGTTCGTGCTCAGCCCGGCAGCGACGCGTTTCCGCGGCGCCCGATCTCGCTATGGGTGCCGTGGCCGGCGGGCGGCGCGACCGACCTCACGCTGCGCCTGTTGGCCGATCTGGCCGGCCGGCAGCTGGGCCAAAAGGTCATCGTCGAGAACCGCGGCGGCGCGGGCGGCACGCTGGCGATGCCGGTGCTGCAGCAGGCGCCGCCCGACGGCTACACCCTCGCGCAGATGCCGCAGCCCGTGTTCCGCGCGCCGCACATGCACAAGCTCAGCTGGGATCCGATCCGCGACACCACGCCCATCCTGCAGATCAGCGGTGTGACCTTCGGCGTGCTGGTGCCGGCGGCGAGCGCCTGGCGCAGCGTCGACGACCTGCTGAGCTTTGCCGCCGCCCATCCGGGCGAGCTGAGCATCGCCACCAACGGCGTCGGCACGACGCCGCACGTGGCGCTGGACGAGCTGTTCGCGCGCCATGGCCTCACCTACATCCACGTGCCCTACAAGGGAAGCGCCGAGCAGATGGTGGCGGTGGCCTCGGGGCAGGTGATGGCAGGCGTCAACTCCAACGGCTTCGCGCCCTTCGTCGACTCGGGCCGGCTGCGCCTGCTGGCCACCTTCGGCGCAGCGCGCTCGCAGCGTTGGCCGAACGTGCCGACCCTGAGCGAACTGGGCCACGGCATCGTCGCGATGTCGCCCTACGGCCTGGCCGGCCCGCGCGGCCTGCCGGCGGCGGTTGTGCAGACGCTGCACGACGCATTCAAGACCGCGCTGTTCGACCCCGCGCACATCGCCGAGCTGGCCAAGTTCGACCAGGAGATCGCTTACCTGGGCAGCGCCGACTACGCGCGCAGCATGCGCGAGACCTTCGCCGCACAGCGGCGCGCCGTCGAGCAGCTGGGGCTCGCGCAAGCGCCGGCGTGATCGGCACGGCGAGTCGGCTATTGGCGGAGGTCGAGTGCCAGTCTGGCCGTGGGCCGCGAGTTCTGCACAGCGGTCAACGACCAGGCCCCGTACAGCGCGGCCACGGCGGTGGCCGCGTTGGCCAGCATCTGCTCCCACGAATCGTTGCACCAGGCGTTGTGCATCCACAGTGCCGAGACCACCAGCATCGACCAGCGATGCGCGCGCCCCCGCAGGTAGAACGTGGCGTAGGTCGACAGCACGGAAGCGATGGTCAGCAGCACCGACGACCAACCCTGCCACGTTGCCGCCGCGATCGCCAGCGTCAGGGCAGTGAAGGCAAGGAACACCGCCTGCCGCAAGCGCGCCCCGCACTGCAGTGTTGCTGCCGACGTGGCGGTTCGCCCCGCGCTCACCAGGCTCAGCGCGGCCGCGGTGTACGCGCCCAGCAAGAGGTTGTTGAGCGCCCAGGCGATTCCGGCGACACCGGACTGAACACGCAGCGACCTTTCGCAGGTGCGCGCGAGCGCGATCACGTTGAGTGCAAGGGCGAACATGCCCGTCGCGTGAATGAGCAGGTTGGTGGTGGCCATGAATGCGGCCGGTGCAGGCAAGGCGCAGCGGCCAGATGCAATCGGCCCCGCTGGCGGGAGCTCGATGGCAAGCTCAGTCTATGGACGCTGGGCGATCGCAATCACCGGATGAAAGCTGCCTCGCCGGTGGGTTGCAACGGCTTGCAACGGGGACATTGAGACTGCACTGCACGGGGTCTCCCCGCCCACATCCGCCCATCGCGTCGTCGAGGCCAACCGCTGACAACCTGCCGGGATGGCTGCGACGCCTCACAGCCGCAGTGCACATGCCCCAACCATGACCACACTACTGTCACACCTTACAGGTTGTTGGCGGCACTTACCGCTCGTACCCTTCGGGCATCCGGAAGTGACCCGCGGCGGCAGTCGGGCTGGAGGTGTCTGCCGCCGTCTGGTCATCTCCAATTCGCAGGTGTTTTGCGCGTGACCCTGGGGCAGGCGCGGGTTGGCCCAGGCTGCGCGACTCGCCATGGCCACGCGAGGGAGAACAAGAATTGGCTAGCGAAAAGCACGGCCGTCGAGTCCGAGTGCTCGCCGTCGCGGGGACCGCGTTGGCGATCGTTGTCGCGCTCGCGTTTGGTTACGCGGGCAGCCGAAGCCTGTTTGCGAAGCCGGCGGCGCCCGTGGAGAAGCTGCGCATCGCGCTGCCCGCAGTGCCGCACGCCGCCCTGCTGTACATCGCCGCGGCAAAGGGGTATTTCGCCGAAGAAGGGCTCGATGTCACCCTCACGCCGGTGACCTTCGGCAGGCTCGCGTTGGATCTGCTGGCTGAGGGCAAAGCCGATCTGGCGTCGTCGTCGGAGGTGCCGCTCGTCATCTCGGTCTTGAAAGGTGAGCAGCTCGCCATTGCGGCGACGGTGGTCAGCGTGTCGAACGAGACGGCGGTCGTCGCGCGGCGTGACCGCGCCATCGCGCAGCCGCGCGACCTTGTGGGGAAAAGGGTCGGCGTCACCTTCCGCACCAGCGGGGAGTACGGTCTGTGGGTCTTCCTCATCCGGCGCAAGCTTGCGCCCGATTCGGTCACACTGGTGGACGTGCCGCCCGGCCAGATGGTGCACGAACTGGCGAGCGGAACGATCGACGCGGTATCGACCTGGGAGCCGATCAAGTCCAACGCGCAGTTCGCACTGGCCGACAACGCGCTGTCCTTCACTGAGGCCGACGCTTACACCGTTGCACATGTGGTGGTCGGTCGCAGCGAGTTTTTGAAAGCCCATACCGGCGCGATCGAGAAGCTCGTGCGGGCACTGCTGAAGGCCGAACACTTCACCCGGTCCGAGCCGCAACAAGCGTTGAGGGTCTTCGCTGACCAGTTGAAGCTCGACGTCAAGACGCTGGAGCCGGGTTGGAATGACTTCGCGTTCAAAGTCGACTTGCCTCAATCGCTGCTGGTTGCCCTGGAAGACGAAGCGCGCTGGGCCATGGAGCGCGGATACGCCGACAAGGGCCCGGTTCCGAACTTCCTGCCGCACCTGCACCTCGACGCGCTGTTGGCCGTGCAGCCTGAGCGTGTGACGGTGGTGCGTTAGAGCGAGGCCGGCCATGAAGATCAGCACCAAGGGACGGCTCACGACGACGACGGCGCTCGCGACGATCGCATTGATCGCCGGGATGATCTGGTGGGCGAACAACGAGGTCGAGGACGCCAACAGCAAGCGCCGCCAGGCGACCCAAGTCTCGCGCACGCTGACCGAGCTGAGGCTGGTGACCTTCGAGTACATCCTGCACCGCGGGCAGCGCTCGCGCCAGCAGCAGCGCGAAGTCTCGACCCGCCTCGATCGCCTGATCGCGAACAAACCTTCCTCGGGGCCCGAGCAGAGCGAAGTCCTGGCCCGTCTGCGCGAGCGAGTCGCGCGGGCCGACCGGCTGTTCGAGGAACTTGTCGCAGCCCCTGGCGCAGACAGCAGCAACGCCGCAGACATTGAATCGATTCGGCGATTGGAGGCCCAGTTGGCCAGCTTGTTGCTGATCCTCCAGCAGGAAAGCCTCGCCGACGCGTTTCGCCTGACCGACTTCTCGACCGAGCGCATCGTTGCCGCGCAGCAGCGGGTGGTGATCGTGATCCTCGCGGGGCTGGCCCTGATCGCGCTGAGCACGAGCGGCGCCGCATGGCTGATCAATCGCAACGTACTCGCGCCGATCCACCGGCTCAAGCAGGCAACGCGGGAAGTCGCCGCGGGGAACTGGAACTACACGCTGGGCATTGGCAGCAATGACGAGATCGGCGAGACATCCAGGAACTTCGACGCGATGACCCAATCGCTGCGGGCGTCGTTCGCGCAGATCGAGCGCAGCAACCAGGAGCTCGCCGCCTTGAACCAGGAGATCGAGGCGTTCAGCTACTCCGTCTCGCACGATCTGCGCGGGCCGCTGCGCAGCATGGACGGGTTCTCGCTCGCCTTGCTCGAAGACTACGGCGACAAGCTCGACGACGAAGCCCGGGACTCGCTGCAACGCATCCGCGCCGCCAGCCAGCGCATGGGCCGGCTCATCGACGAGTTGCTCCGCCTGTCGCGTGTAACGCGAGCCGAGTTGGCCATCAAGCCGGTCAACCTCAGCGAGATGGCGCGCGAGATTGCCGACGCTCTGGAGCAGCAGCAGCCCACGCGGGCCGTGCAGTGGGTGATTGAAGAAGGCATGACGGTGCACGCCGACAAGGCGCTGATTCAGATCGCCATGCAGAACCTGCTGGAGAACGCCTGGAAGTTCACCGGCAAGACCGACAAGCCCGTTATACGCGTGGGCACGATCGAACGCGACGGCAAGACGGTGTTTCTTGTTGCCGACAACGGCGTGGGTTTCGACATGGCGTATGCGGACAGGCTGTTCGGTGCCTTCCAGCGCCTGCACCACGAAAGTGAGTTCCCGGGGACCGGCATCGGCCTGGCGATCGTGCAGCGCATCGTCCGCCGACATGAAGGGAAGATCTGGGCGCAGGCGTTACCGGGCGTCGGGGCGACGTTCTATTTCAGTCTGAAGGAGCAAGACCATGAGTGACGCGAACAAGGTCATCCTGCTGGTCGAGGACAACCCCGACGATGCCACGCTGACGCTGCGTGCGTTCAAGCGCAGCCACATCGCGAACCCGATCATCGTGGCGCGCGACGGGATCGAGGCCCTGGACTTCATGTTCGCGCGTGGCGCCCACAGCGAGCGTGCCGGGGCGCCCTTGCCCACGCTCATCATCCTCGATCTGAAGCTCCCCAAGCTCGATGGCCTGGGCGTGCTGAAGGCCATCCGAGGCGACGAGCGGACCCGGCTGCTCCCGGTGGTGATCCTGACCTCATCCAGGGAGGAGCAGGATCTGATCGCTGGCTACTCGCTGGGCGCCAACAGCTACGTGCGCAAGCCGGTGGACTTCGCCGAGTTCCTCGAAGCGGTGAGGGTGCTGGGCATCTACTGGCTGATGATGAACGAAAGCCCGCCGGAAAGGACGGCGCCGTGAGCAAGCCGATCAGGATCCTGGTCGTCGAGGACTCCGAGGACGACGCCAAGCTGGCGATGCGCATGCTCAAGCAGGGCGGGTTCGATCCGACCTACCGGCGAGTCCAGGAGGTCGAGGCGCTGAAGGCCGCATTGAAGCAGGAGCGCTGGGACGCCGTGCTGTCGGACTTCCGGCTGCCCGGTTTCAACGGCGTGCAGGCGCTGGAGGCCTTTCGATCCACCGGCCTCGACATACCGTTCATCTTCTTTTCCGGCACCATCGGCGAGGAGATCGCCGTCGCGGCGATGAAAGCCGGCGCCAGCGACTACGTGATGAAGCAAAGCATGGCGCGGCTTGCACCGGCGCTGGAGCGTGAACTGGGGCAGGCGGCGATCCGCGCCGAGCACCGCAAAGGGCAGTTGGACCTGGAAGCTTCGCGCGACCGCTACGTGGACCTCTATGACTTCGCCCCGGTCGGCTACTTGACGGTGTCGGCCGAGGGCCTGATTGCGCAGGTCAACCTGACCGGCGCGGACATGTTGGGCGAGCAGCGCGATCGCCTGTTGCGCTCCCGTTTTGCGCAGTTCGTGCTGCCCATGGACACCGACCGCTGGTACGAGCATTTCCTGCACACACTGCACCACGGCGACAAGCGCAGGCTCGAGCTGGCGCTGCAGAGCAGCAAGGGAAACTGCCTGCATGTCCAACTCGACTGCATGCGCGTGGGTGCCGAGGAGGCGGCCCCGATGGTGCGCATCGCGATCACCGACATCAGCGACCGCAAGGAAGCCGAAGCCGACCTGCGCAGGTTCGAGGCGCAGTTGCGCGACGTCCAGAAAATGGAGTCCATCGGTACGCTGGCCGGTGGCATCGCGCACGACTTCAACAACATCCTGGGCGCGATCCTCGGCAACGTCGCGCTGGCACGCGATGAGGTGGGCGCCGACCACCCGGCGCTGGTGAGTCTGGAGGAAATCCACAAGGCCAGCGTGCGGGCACGCAACCTGGTCCAGCAAATCCTCACCTTCAGTCGAAGGGAGCCGCAGGAACTGGTGACGCAGGCGCTGCGGCCGGTGGTTGAAGAAACCCACAAGCTGCTGCGCGCCACCTTGCCGGCCCGGGTGGAACTGGACGTCGTTCTGACCGACAAGCCGTTGTATGTGCTTGCCGATGCGACGCAGGTGCAGCAGGTGCTGATGAACTTGTGCACGAATTCCTGGCACGCGTTGAACGATGGTGCCGGACACATCGGAGTCGGGCTGGACCCCGTGGTGCTCGACGTCGGCGCGGCTCAGCGCCTGGGTGGCTTGCCTCCAGGCCCTTACGCACACTTGTGGGTCAGCGATACGGGCATCGGCATGGATGCGGCCACGCGCGAGCGCATCTTCGAGCCGTTCTTCACCACCAAGCCGGTGGGCCAGGGCACCGGCCTGGGCTTGTCGGTGGCGCACGGCATCGTCAGCGCGCACCACGGAGCGATTGCGGTCGACAGCGAACCCGGCCAAGGCAGCACCTTTCATCTGTACTTCCCGCTGGTGAAGTCGCTGCCCGCCCACGCCACGGCCGACGCAGCGACGCTCGCCCCCGTTCGCGGCCACGGCGAGCATGTGCTGTATGTCGACGACGATGAAACCATGGTCCTCATGGTCGAGCGCATCCTGGAGCGTTCGGGCTACCGCGTCAGCGCCTACCAGGACGCGCGAGAAGCCGTCGCGGCGGTGCGTGCGCAACCCGACGCCTTCGACTTCGTCGTGACCGACTTCAACATGCCCGAGTTTTCGGGCCTGGACGTCGCCCACGAGCTGGCACGCATCAGGCCCCGGCTCCCGGTGGTGATCAGTTCGGGCTACATCACCGAGGAGCTTCGCGATGAAGCGCGGCTCGCCGGCGTGCGAGGCCTGCTGGAAAAGCAGAACATCTTTCAGGAACTCAGCGGCCTGGTGGGGAACATCCTGTCGCACGAGGATAGGCAGGGACGGTGACCCCGGGTGTCGCCTGACCGGTCTCGGCGCGCTCATTGTCGTCATGCTCGTCCGGCCATCGCGCACGAGCGACCGCGTGATCGGTGCGGGGTTGTCCGTGATGTGGGTCTGGACCGGGATCGCCTACCACTGGCTCTACTTTTCCGCAGTCAATAGAGCAGCGCATGTCTTTGGGGCTCTGTTCGTACTGCAGGGCGCTTTGCTGTTCCCTGCCGCGGAAATGCGTGGCCGCCTCAGCGTCGGCACGTCGAACAGTCCGACGGCGTGGTTGGGCTGGGCCTTCGTGGCGTACTCGTCCGTCGTCTACCCCTTGCTTGGCATGTGGTCGGGGCATCGCTACCCAGAGACGCCGATGTTCGGCATCACCCCCTGCCCGGTCAGACGACGTGCACGTTGTAGATCTTGACCAACGCTGACTTCTGAACATCAGCCAAGAGCAGGCCCCGGTTGGCTACTTGCAGCCCGCTGCGCTCGAAGATCGCATAGCAGTACGCCTCGTTCCTCTGTCGACTCCGGTACCGGATGCCGTCAAGACTCGGGACGGCTTCGTGAACTGCACGAGACCAGAGTTGCGGCCTCTCGTAGGCATCGCCGGCCGAGATGTCCCCAGTGAGACCCATCGCCTTCAATGCGTCACCCGAGAAGTCAGCAAGCTGCAAAGGCAGCCCAGCAGGGCGGCTAAAGCGCACGACGTAGCGGCGGTCGATATCGGACCGAGCAACCACGTAGCGTCCGCCAATGAACGTCGAGCTCTCGTGGATGACTGACTCGCAAAACGCCGTCTCCACGTCCTCGCCGGCGTACAGGACGCCATAGCGTCCGGCGACGTCGGGAAGCGGATCATCAAATCGATGGGTTGCGGCTTTGCCGAACCAAGGCTCCGTCGTCGGATGGAAGCTGAGCCTCCAGAGGCGACTCGTTGGAACCTCGACTGGGACGATGAGGCGCTCGAAGCTACCTGGATCAGGCGGCCTCAGCATGCACCCATCCTCGCTCGCGAGACCATTCGCGAGCGAGCTCGACGACACGTTTCAGTTCGCCTGCAGTAATGGCGTCGGCGATGGTTCGTCCGCCTAGGCCGCCATGCTTGCGAAGGCAGAACATCAACATCGACGACGGGTCGCCGGCGCCTAGGGCCAACGACACTTTCTTGACCTGATCCGCGGTGAGGCGAAGGAAGACAACGGGGTACCACTGCCTGTTGCCAACCTTCACTCGAAAGAGCTCCTGGCGATCGCAGGCCTGATCGAGTGCTTGACGGGTTCGTCCCCACCGTTTGGCCAACTCTGTACTCTTCACGAGCGTGCCGTCGCGAGTCCACTCTGCTAACAGTTCCTCGCCTTGTTTGGCGGCGTCAGCGTAGTGGTCACGTGATGGCGATTCCTCGTCGATATCAAGATCAAAGATTGCTGCGTCCGGCAGAGTCAGCGCAGGTCCCGACGCGATGGACTCGGTGAGCTTTGTGAGCAACTCCGACAGCTCTTTGGAGTTCGCTGTCTCTGCGATGCTTGCGTACAAGCTGGCAAAGGTCGCATCGATGCCGTTGGCCACTCGCCGCGCCTCGGTGGTCAGGAGTGACAGTTCCGTGGCTTGACGCTTCAAGCGAATCACTGTCTCCGTCAACTGCTCCAGCAACTCGCGTGGCATGCCCGAGCGACCTCCGCTGACCTTCTTGGCCGAAGAGGACTTAACGGCGGCTGAGGAGATTTTGGTGCTCATGAAAGGATAGTACGCAAGCAAAGCAAGTAGCGCAAGCTACCTCAGTCGAACTCAAGAATGTCGCCGGGACCCAAATGGCGGAAATGCAGCATCGGCTGCTGTTAAGGCTTGTGGGACGCCTGCCCGGCGCATGAGATGTCGCGACGAACCGCAACGGCCTGAGGGTGGGTGTCGCACAACCCTTGTATCTTTTGATTTGAGCTTTTGTCTTCTCTCTGGAGTCTTTGTTTGTTGATAGTCGTGGTGGAGGGCTGTGGGGAAGTGGGCAGGACGCCTTCGCCAGGCAAATCAATGGGCCCGCAACGTGACATTCGCCGTCGTGCGCTGAAGCTCACCATCCTGGCGCTGCGCGCGTGGTCTTCGAATAGCGCCAGACACCGCGGCAACAGTGGCATCTGCCGCGCCCTCGCGTTCGCCTTTCGGAAGCCGATACCCAGCCGCGACCGAGGACGACAACTGTTCGAGCCAGCGCACGGCCTATCGACGCGGGATAGGCGAAACCCTGCAACACACGCAGAATGCCGGCCAGGACGTTGTCACCGGGGAGGCCGGATATGAACGCCTTGCTGCTAGTCGTGGTCACGATGTTCGCGTCGTGCCTGAGTCCCGCCCAAGCGGCATCGGTGACGATTTCGGACCAGAACTCGAGCCTCAAGTTCACGATCGACGAGCCTACGTCGAATTTGGGCGTTCCCAACGATCCTATCCAGCTGCCGCGGACGGTGGAATGGACCGTCGACGGCCGCCGCATCCTGGTCTATCCGTCGGGTCCGCTGACTTTCATCGACGTGGGGCACATCCATCCCGACCTGCACGTCGCCGCGAACCAGCTCCATGCCCAGGGGCCGATGCTGGGCTTCGGCACGGGCGCCACGACCGGCACCGTGGTGGGCGGCGTCGTCTACTCCGTCGACGGCGGTGCCGCGGGCAGCGGCGTGTCGCGCATCTCTGAGAAGGTGGACATCCACAACAAGACCGGCGGTGCGGTCTCGATGTCCTTGGCCGGCATGGGATACAAGCCACCCCAGGCGGCGCTGGAAGTGCCGGACTTCACGGGCCTGAAGGTGACGGGAACGACGGTGACGTACTTTCAGGGGAACGCCCAAACTGGGTCGTTCACCGAGCCGCCGTTCGCGCCGGTGACGGTGCGGCCCGTAGTGTCGTTTTCAGGATTCAATCCTCTGCTGAATCAGAGCTTCAACCTGCCGGCAGGCGCGGTGCTGACGATGGTCACCGAATTGAAGGTCGAGAACGCGCCGTTGCTCACGGTGGTGTGGTGGGTGGGGTTGGCGATCGTCCTGTTAGTGGCTGCGGCGCTGGTCGCTCGGAAACGAAGGCGCCCGCAGGGCTGAACCGTTTGCGACGGAGCGTCTGGTGGGGTTGGCCTGATGCCGCCCATGCATGTCCGTGGTAGGCAGACGACGATGGAGAATCTGCGCACGCCAAGACCAGTCGTCCGCCACTGGCCGCTTTCGGGTTCCGCACAGCTAGCGCTCCTGAAGTAGGTATCTTTCTTCGGCGTGTCGATCTTGAGGCGTGTCGTTCGTCGTCTCAATGGCGGCGCGCGGCTTGCGCGCTGCCATGTGTTCATGTGCTTACAGGAGATCTGCCATGACTTATGTCGATGGATTCGTTGCCGCCGTGCCGACCGCCAACCGGGACGCCTACCGCAAGCACGCGCAGGCCGCTGCAAAGGTGTTCAAAGAACATGGTGCGCTGACCGTCGCCGAGTGTTGGGGCGACGACGTGCCCGAAGGCAAGCTGACCTCGTTCTCGATGGCCGTCAAGCGCAATGAAGACGAAACGGTGGTGTTCTCCTGGATCACCTGGCCATCCCGCAAGGTGCGCGACGAGGGCATGAAGAAAGTCATGGCCGACCCGCGCTTGCAGCCCGACACGAATCCGATGCCCTTCGATGGAAAGCGGCTCATCTACGGCGGTTTCGAGATGATTGTCAGCGCCTAGGGTGCGGGCAATGTTCATCGCCGCCGCCCGGTGTCCACGGGGCCGAGCGGCCAGCGCGTTCCTTGATTTCCTCACCGATCACAGGAGAAAGCCATGCAGAAGATCACCCCATTCCTCTGGTACGCCAAAGAGGCCGAAGAGGCCGCCACGTTCTACGCATCCATCTTTCCCGATTCACGCGTCACCCGCGTCACGGCGATGCCGAGCGAATCGCCGAGCGGCCCGCCGGGGTCGGTGAAAGTCGTCGACTTCGTTCTATTCGGGCAGCCCTTCATCGCCATGAGCGCCGGGCCACTCGATCCGTTCAACCACGCGGTGTCGTTCGTCGTGACCTGCGACAACCAGGCCGAAATCGATCGCTATTGGAACGCGTTGCTCAAGGGCGGTGCACCCGAGCAATGCGGCTGGCTGAAGGATCGCTTCGGCCTCTCGTGGCAAATCGTTCCGACCGCACTGGCCGAGATGATGTCCGATCCCGATCGAGCCAAGGCAATGCGGGCGTCGGACGCCATGATGAAGATGGTCAAGATCGACATCGCCGCACTGCAGGCGGCCTACTTGGGAAGGCCGGCTCAATCTTGAAGTGCAACACCTGCCCTCACGCCACACTGCGCTTGCAACGCGGCGGCCTTGGTGAAATATTTGGCCACGGTGGAATGCATTGACCGCAGCCTCCCAAGGAGAGCCTGATGTCGTTGACCCTCTATTTCCACCCTCTGGCCTCCTTCTGCCACAAGGTCCTGGTCGCCCTGTACGAGTCGGCAACACCGTTTCAGGGTCGCATCGTGAACCTCGGCAATGCCAGCGACCGCGCCGAGATCACTGCCTTGTGGCCGCTTGGCAAGTTCCCGGTCCTTCGTGACGAGCAGCGCAACCGAACGGTGCCGGAGTCCACCGTCATCATCGAATACCTGTGCCAGCATTTCGCGGGCGCCGCCGGTCTGCTTCCAGACGACGCCGACGTCCGCCTCGAGGTGCGCCTCTGGGACCGAGTCTTCGACACGTATGTCCAGGGGCCCATGCAGAAGATCGTCGGCGATCACATGCGTCCCGCGGGCGAACATGATGCGCGTGGCGTTGCCGACGCTCGGGCGACGCTTGGCATCGCCTACGACATGCTCGAGCACCAACTGGCGCTTGGGACCTGGGCTGCCGGCAATGACTTCACCATGGCCGACTGCGCCGCGATGCCCGCGCTCTTCTATGCGTCGATCCTCGAGCCGCTGCCCAAAGGTCACGCCAGGCTTGCCGGCTATTTCGAGCGCCTGATGAACAGGCCGTCGGTGCGACGGACCCTGAACGAGGCGCGGCCGTACTTCCCGCTGTTTCCTTTCAGGGACGCGATCCCCGCGCGCTTCCTGAGCGAGGAGCCCTAAGAACCCATCCGCCAACAAGACGGCCCCGCGCCGGGGTCGAGCGGGGCGACATCACATCGACAACGATCCCTCCCGGAACTCCGTCTTGTCGAGCCACACGTTGACCAGCACGGGCCTGCCCTGCCGCGCCAACTCGCGCGCCCGCCGCAGCGCGCCGTCGACTTCGTCCATGTGCCTGACCACGATGCCCTCGGCGCCAAAGCCCCTGGCCACCTCGTCGTAGGCCGTGCGCGCCAGCACGGTGGCCACATCGTCGTTCAGCATCTTGATCTGCTCGCGCGCAATCTGCGTCCAGCCGGCGTCGTTGCCGACGATCGCGATCACCGGGATGCCGTGGCGCACGAAGCTGTCCAGCTCGGCAAGGCCCCAGCCGCAAGCGCCGTCGCCGAAGACGATCCACACCTCGCGATCGGGCCGCATGGTGGCCGCGCCCAGCGCGAAACCGGCGCCGACACCGAGCGTGCCGAACGCGCCGGGGTCCAGCCACGTGAGCGGGGCGCGCGGGTGCAGCACATAGCTGGCGGTGGCCACGAAGTCACCGCCGTCGGCCACCAGCAGCGCGTTGTCGCCGGCTTCACGGTCCAGCGCGCGAAGGAAGGCGATCGGGTTGACATGCGCGCCGCTCGCGGCGGCCTGAGTGTCGATCTCGATTTCGCGCTCGGCATCGCGCGCGCGCAACTGGGCCACCCAGCCGGCCCAGCGCGAGGGCTGCGCCTGTGTGTGCTGGTGCGCCAGGTCTTGCAGGAACAGGCCCGCGTCGCCGAGGGCGACGACGTCGGGCTTGCGGTTGAGCCGCGCGTCCTTCGCACTGCGGTTGGCGGCGATCAGCGTGGCGCTGCGGCGCACGTGCTTGCCGTAGTCGAGGCGGAAGTCGCAAGGCACGCCGGCCAACAGCACGCAATCGGACTCGCGCAGCGCATGGCGGCGTTGGTGGCGCATCTGCAGCGGATGGTCACGCCCGAGCAGGCCACGCGCCATGCCCGACAGGTACACCGGCACGCCCAGGCACGCCACGGCCTCGGCCAGCTGGTCGGCGTCGGGCGCACGCACCACGGCCTGGCTGCCGATCACGGCCAAGGGCCGCTCGGCCTGGCGCAAGGCCGCCAGCGCCGCGCCGATGCTCCCCGCTGGCGCGCGCGGCGCCATCACCGTGCGCACGCGCGGCGTTGCCACGACATGGCTGCCTTCGAACATGCGCTCGACATGGCGGCTCAAGTACCAGCGCAGCGCGCGCTCGGGCAGCGAGCTGCCCTTGCCCGCGGCGTCGGCATACCACTGGCGGATCGTTGCCTCCTCGTACAAGAGGTCTACCGGGCATTCGATGAACACCGGCCCGGGCACGCCGGTCTGGGCCAGCTCGAACGCCGCTTCCACCGCCGGGCCCAGCTCGCGCACACGCCGCATCTTGAGAAAGCGCTTGACGTGCGGCTCGACCAGCGGGCGTTGGTCGATGTCCTGCAACGCACCGCGGCCTTGCAGCGCCGTGGGTGCCGCGCCACCCAGCAGCACGATCGGGCTTTGCGCGAGCTGCGCGTTCTTGAGCGCAGTGATCGTGTTGGTGATGCCCGGCCCGGCGGTGACGGCGGCCACGCCGGGGCGGCCGGTCAGGCGCGCGGCAGCGTCGGCGGCGAACACGGCAGTCGCCTCGTCGCGCACATCGACGATGCGAATGCCGCGCGCCTTGGCCGCACTCAGGATGGGCGAGATGTGCCCGCCGCACAGCGTGTAGACGCAAGGCACGCCGTGCACCTGCAGGGCCTGCGCGATGTGGTCGCCGCCGTGACGGCCTGTGGATGCGGTCGATGTCATCGTCGCGCCTGCGCTCAGATCCACCGCACCGGCTGGCCGTCGGCGTACCAGCGTTCCAGCTGCGGCGCCGCGGCCGCTTCGATGCGCGCGCGCTTGATCTTCATCGTCGGCGTCAGGCAGCCGTTCTCGATGCTCCACGGGTCGCTCGTGACGACGATCATGCGCAGCTTGGCGTGGTCGGGCAGCCCCTGGTTCACTTGCGTCAACAGCCGCTCGAGTTCAGCCTGGACCTGCATGCGCACCGCCGGGTCGCCCACGCGCGGGCGCAGGTCTTCGGCCAGCACCACCATGGCATAGGGCGCAGGCTGGCCGAGGCCCGACACCATCGACAGCTCCACCATCGGGTGGGCGTTGAGCTGGTTCTCGATCGGCGCGGGCGCGACGTACTCACCCTTGGTCGTCTTGAAGAGTTCCTTGACGCGTCCCGTGATCTTGAGCAGACCGTCGGCGCGTCGCTCGCCCAGGTCGCCGGTGCGGAAGTAGCCATCCTCGGTGAACGACTCGGCATCCAAATCAGGGCGCTTGAAGTAGCCCTTGAGCCGGCCGGGCGACTTGATGAGGATCTCGCCGTCCTCGGCGATGCGCACCTGAACCCCCGGCAGCGGCACGCCCACATAGCCGGGCGCGTTGAAGCGGGCGTTCGAGGTGTGCGAATACGAGCTGTCCTCGGTCATGCCGTAACCCTCGTAGAGCGCCAGGCCGATGCGGCGGTACCACGCGATCAGCTCGGCCGGGATGGGCGCCGACCCGCTGCCCGCGACGATCACCTGGTCCAGGCCCAGTCCCTTGCGCACCTTGCGCGCGACGAGCCGGCCCAGCAGCGGGATGGCGAGCAGCCGCTCGAGCTTGGCCGGCGGCATCTTGGCGAACACGCCCCGCTGAAACTTGAGCCACAGCCGCGGCACCGAGATGAACAGCGTGGGCCGCGCGCGCTGCAGGTCCTGCATGAAGGTGTCCAGCGACTGGGCGAAGTACAAGTGGGTGTGCCCGTCGACCAGCGCCGACGCCTCCACCCACGAGCGCTCGAAGCTGTGCGCCAGCGGCAGGTACGACAGCATCCGGCTCGGCGCGTGCGCGCCGACGCGCGAGCGCGTGTCCGCGGCAATGCCTTCGCCGGCGCGGGTGATGGCTTCGAAGCTGACCATCACGCCCTTGGGCGTGCCAGTGGAGCCGGAGGTGTACATCAGCATCGCCAGGTCGTCGCGCTGGCGTGCGGGCCGCCCGGCGATCGGCGGTGTGCGGGCGACGATGGCGTCCCAGGTGTCGTCGCCGGTCTCGGGCGCGAGCGGCAAGGCGATGCGCGGCAACCCGGCCGGCACGCCCGTCGACTGCTGCGCCCAGGTGTCGAGCTTGCCCACGAACAGCAGGCTGGCTTCGCTGTGCTCGAGCACGTAGCGCACCGTCTCGGCGGTCTCGGTGGGGAAGATCGCCACCGTGGTGTAGCCGGCCATCCAGATGGCCAGCTCGGCCATGATGAAGTGGGCGCAGTTCTTCGACAGCAGCGCGACGCGTGCGCCAGGCGCCAGGCCCAGGCCCTGCAGGTGCGTGGCCATGCGGCGCGACTGGTCCATCAGCTGGGCCCAGGTGGTCTCGCGGACCTGCCCGCCGCCCACGGGCTGCGTGAGGAAGACGCGTTCGGCCAGGGTGGTCTCGTGGTCGTACACGTGGTCGAGGATGAGTTTGATCTGGGTCATGCGTCTGCGCGCGGGCTTCACAGGCGTGTGCCTTGCCGCGCTGCGGCCAAAGCGTATCGGCCTCGCGCGGCAATGCCACTGGCGGATACCCCGGATTCGTGCGGGCCAGCGACCGCGCCCGGCTCATTGCACGAACGGTGTCAGCGCCTGATCGAAGCGGCTCGTGACCGCGCGGCGACGTCGCCGGCGTGCCGCATCAAAGGTCATACCAGGCCAGCCCGATGATCACCCCGCTGGCCTTCTCACCGCTGCCCCGCAGCTGCTGCACGCTGAAATCCAGTGCCAGCTTGTCGCGCCGGATCCAGTGGCGTACGCCCGCGTGCCACAGCGTCTGCCTGTCCTCGCGGCCCAGTTCGACGAACGCGCTGCTGCGCCACGCCAGCTTGTGTTCGAACGCGGCCGATGCGACCCATTCGCGACGCTCGTCGCGTTGCTTTTGCAGCCCCGCGTTCACGTGCAGCAGCGCCTCGCCGTCGCGCAACTGCAGCGTGTAGGGCAGCTTCACCGACAGGCCTTGCCGCTTCCAGCCGCTGCCGTCGGCGCTGGCCATGCCCAGCGACACGTCGACGCCCCAGCCCCACCCTTCGCGGCCGATGTGGTTGAACAGGTGCTTGAATTCCAGCTCCAGCGCATTGGCGTTGTCGCTGCTGCGCGAGAGCTCGAGCTGCACCGACGTGGTCGGGTTGAACGCGTACTCCGGCGCCACGTTGAACACGTGCTGCGAGCCGGCGCCTTGCCACCAAGTCTCGACGGACCACACCTGGTCGTCGTCTTCCTCGGCGGCGGCGCTCGACGTCAACAGGAACGGCCGGTCGTTCGCCTGCGCGGCGGCGGGCCACAGGGCCGCGCACAGCACCGCGAGCAGCCAGGGCCGGTGCGACATCGGCGTCAGCCCGGCTTCTTGGCCCACGCACTGCACCAGCCGGCGGCAGCGATGTGCTTGCGCCCGAACATCGCGCAACCGCCCCACTCGTCACCGGCAGCGCCCTGGAAGAACGCACAGTTCGCGCAACTCTGCGCCGTGCTGTGGTTGGCGTAGCGCTGCTTGTCGATCTTGTTGGTGTCGTGCTTGTAGCCCAGTGCCAGCGCCGTCTCGTCGGCCTCGTCGACGCGCGACGGCGCGGCGTGCGCGATGAGGGGCGGTGCCAGCACAGCGCAAGTGCCTGCCATGGTTCGGATGATGAAAATGCGCCGCGTCGTGTCTTTCACTTCAGTCTCCAGCAAGGGTGGGCCGCCCCGCGCATCGCGCAGGGCGACTCGTCGGTCATGATCCGTCAGTTCGCCTTCGCGAGCTTCGGCGCAGCGGCTTGCGACGTGTGTGCGCCACCGGCGGCCTTGGGGAGCTTGAACACCCACACCATGCCGCCCTGCTCGAGGAAGTTGACCTTCTTGGCCACCTCGCCACCCCACAGGGGCACCGCGCCGCCCCAGCCGGAGACCACGCTCACGTACTGCTCGCCGCCCTGGCTCCAGGTGATCGGCGGGGCCACCACGCCGGAGCCGGTCTGGAACTCCCACACCACCTTGCCGGTCTTGGCGTCGGCCGCCTTCAGGTAGCCCTCGGGCGTGCCCCAGAACACGAGGTTGCCGCCGGTGGTCAGCACACCGCCCCACAGCGGCGCGGTGTTCTTCACTTCCCAGACGATCTTGCCGCTCTTCGGGTCGACGGCGCGCAACGCGCCGATGTAGTCGTCGTTGATCGTCTTGATGGTGAAGCCGGCGCCCAGGTAGGCCGCGCCCTTCTTGTAGGTGACAGGCTCGTTCCAGATCTCCATGCCCCACTCGTTGGCGGGCACGTAGAACAGCTTGGTGTCGGGGCTGTAGGCCATCGGCATCTGGTTCTTGCCGCCGAGGAAGCTGGGCGCCGAGAAGATCGAGCCGCCCTTCTTGCCATCGTTGCTGGCGGTCGGGTCGCCGGGCCGGTTCTCGGCGATGAAGTTGGGGCGCCCCGTCTTCAGGTCGATGCTGCTGGCCCAGGTGATCTTCTTGACGAACGGGAACGCGTTGAGCAGCTTGCCGGTGTTCGCGTCGTTCACGTAGAAGAAGCCGTTGCGGTCGGCCTTGCCGCCGACGCGCTTGCCGTCCATGTCGAAGGTCACGAATTCGTTCACGCCGTCGAAGTCCCAGCCGTCGTTGGGCGTGCCCTGGTAGTGCCACTTGATCTGTCCGGTCTTCACGTCGATGGCGACGGTCGAGCACGAGAACAGGTTGTCACCCTGGCGCAGGTGGCTGTTCCACGGCGCCGGGTTGCCGGTTCCGAAATAGGCCAGTCCCGTCTTGCTGTCGTAGGTGCCGCCGAGCCAGGTGGCGGCGCCGCCGGTCTTCCACAGGTCACCCGGCCAGCTCTGGTTGGTGGTGCCCGAGATGCCGTTTTCCTTCTGCGTGCCGTCGGGGTCGTAGGTGTAGCCCATGTGGCCCTCGACGGTGGGGCGCGTCCAGACCAGTTGTCCGGTCTTGGCGCTGCGAGCCTCGACGCGGCCGACCACGCCGAACTCGCCGCCCGACACGCCGGTCAGGACCAGGCCGTTGGCGATGATCGGTGCGGCGGTGGCCGAATAGCCGGCCTTGTAGTCGTCGATCTTTTCCTTCCAGACCACGTTGCCGGTGCCCTGGTCGAGCGCCACGAGCTGCGCGTCGAGCGTGGCGAAGATCACCAGGTTGTCGTACAACGCGGCGCCGCGGTTCACCACGTCGCAGCACGGCATGATGCCTTCGGGCAGGCGGTGCTCGTACTTCCACAGCTTCTTGCCGGTGGTGGCATCGAGCGCGAACAGGCGCGAGTACGACGCGGTGACGAACATCTTGCCGTCGTGGATGAGCGGCTGCGCTTCCTGCCCGCGCTGCTTCTCGCCGCCGAACGAGAAGGCCCACACCGGCGCGAGCTTGCCCACCGTGGCGGTGTTCACTTGCTTGAGCGGCGAGTAGCGCTGGCCCTGCGTGTTCAGGCCCCAGGTCAGCACGTTGCCGGTGGCGGTGGCTTCGTGCTCGATCATCTGGTCGGTGACCACGGCGTGCGCCGCCGCCGTGGCCAGGCCGGCGGACACGAGAACGGTCAAGAGCTTCAGTTGCATGGTGTCTCCTCGAGGAAAGGGTCGCGGGTCGAACACGCCCCCTTGGCTGTGTCCTCCACGCTGATGAAGGGCAATGTCCATGCCACGCGGCGGCTGGCTGGCTGGCCCGCTCGGCCCGGCGAATCCGGGCGCCAGGATTCGGGTTTCCCCGTTCGATTGCTACAGCCTTGAACAGGCGTTGCGCCAGCTCCGTGGCAGCACGCCACAGCGATGGCGCATGCGTCTGGGCGACGGGGCTGCAGCGGTCGGGGTTAGCGGCGGTGAAGCGAACCGCCAATCCTCGGAATAGTTGGTTTTATTCATTGTGTTTCTTTTGTTCATCTTTAAGTCAGGCGGCGGACACTGCGATCAGTCATCACGGTAGGCACCCCAGAGGCAATAGGAACAAAGCATGAAACACTGGATCGGCAATCTGAAGATGTGGCAGAAGTTCGCCCTCATCGGCGCCTTGGCCGTCGGCATGGTCGCCGGCCCGACCGCCTTGATGGTCAAGGGGCACTGGGAGCTGATGGACGCCGCGCGCGCCGAAGCCGCCGGCATGGGCCCGGCCGGCGACGTGCTCAAGCTGATCCAGTTGACCCAGCATCACCGTGGCCTGACGGCCGGTGTGCTGGCCGGTAACGACAAGGCCAAGGCAGCGCGCGAAGCCAAACAGGCCGAGGTCGAGCAGGCGCTGCAGAAGGTGCAGGTGTCGGCCGGGAGTTTTGGCGCGAACAAGCTGACGGCGCGCAGCGCGACCATTCAGAACGAATGGCGGGCACTGGCCCAGGGCCTTGCCGGCAATTCAGTGTCCGGGCCCGACAGCTACAAGCGCCACACCGCGTTGATCGCCGAGCAGCTGAGCCTGCTGGAAGGCATCACCGACGCATCGACGCTTGCGCTCGATCCCGAGGCCGGCACCTACTACCTCATCACCGCGGTGATGGGAGAGCTGCCCAAGCTGAGCGAGAGCCTGGGGCAGATGCGCGCGCGCGGCGCGACGCTGCTGGGCAAGGGCACAGCCTTGCCTGAAGAGCGCGCCGCCATCGCGTCGCTGGCCGACGCGACGAAGTCTTTTGCGCGCAGCAGCCGCAGCGCCTTCGACAAGTCGATCGACGCCGATCCCGCCGTCAAGGCGGCGATCGAGAAGCCGCTGGCTGACGCCGTGAGTGCCGTCGAGAGCGGACTCAAACTGGCCGACGAGCAGATCGTGCGCGCCGAGACGCCGTCGATGAGCTCGGCCGACTACTTTGCCGGCATGACACGCGTCATCGATAGCCAATTCGAGCTGACGACGCAGGCCTTCAAGGCGCTCGAGGACATGCTCGCCGCGCGTGTGGCGGCCAAGCAGCGCGAGCTGGGGATCGTCGCGCTGGTGATCGTGGTGTTCGGCTCGCTGGCGCTTTGGGTGCTGGTGCTCGTGACGCGCACCACCACGCGTTCGGTCGCACAAGCGCTCGCAGCCGCCGAGGCGCTGGCTGCCGGCGACCTGACTCAGCGCGTGCAGGCCCAGACCGGCGACGAGATCGGCCAGCTGGTGCGCGCCCTGGGTAACTCGATGTCGAACCTGGCGCGTGTCGTCGGTGCGATCAAGGACTCGACCGACTCCGTCAAGACGGCCGCCACGGAGATCGCGCAGGGCAACCTGGACCTGAGCCAGCGCACCGAGGAGCAGTCCGCGAACCTGCAGCAGACGGCTGCGTCGATGGAACAGTTGACGGCCACGGTCAAGCAGAACGCCGACACCGCACGCCAGGCCAGCGAGCTCGCCAACAGCGCCTCGGCGGTGGCGACCGAGGGCGGCAGTGTGGTCGAGCGGGTGATCTCCAACATGGAGGACATCACCGACAGCTCCAAGCGCATCGCCGACATCATCGGCGTGATCGACGGCATCGCGTTTCAGACCAACATCCTGGCGCTGAATGCCGCCGTCGAGGCCGCGCGCGCGGGTGAGAACGGTCGCGGCTTCGCGGTGGTGGCGGCCGAAGTGCGCAGCCTGGCCCAGCGATCCGCACAGGCCGCCAAGGAGATCAAGGCGCTGATCGGCCAGAGCGTCGAAAAGGTCGAGGCCGGTGCGAAGCTCGTCGGCGACGCCGGCAAGACGATGAACGACGTCGTCTTGCAGGTCAGGCACGTGAGCACGCTGATCGGCGAGATCAGCAGCGCGAGCGTGCAGCAGACCACCGGCATCGGTCAGATCGGCGACGCGGTCGCCCAGCTCGACCAGGTGACGCAACAGAACGCCGCGCTGGTGGAAGAGTCCGCCGCTGCGGCCGAGAGCCTGAGCCAGCAAGCCACCCACCTGGCCCAGGCCGTGGCGGTGTTCAGGCTCGCCGCCTGAACGTCGGGGTCGGCAGGGGCTGTCTCCGGCCCCGCCGCCCCGCCTTCCGTACTGCGACGCTCAGAAGAACCCGAGCTTGTTCGGGTTGTAGCTCACCAGCAGGTTCTTCGTCTGCTGGTAGTGGTCGAGCATCATCTTGTGCGTCTCGCGGCCGATGCCCGATTCCTTGTAGCCGCCGAACGTGGCGTGTGCCGGATAGGCGTGGTAGCAGTTGGTCCACACCCTGCCCGCCTTGATGGCGCGTCCCATGCGATAGGCGGCGCTGCCGTCGCGGGTCCACACGCCGGCGCCCAGGCCGTACGGCGTGTCATTGGCGATCTCCAGCGCCTCGGCCTCGGTCTTGAAGGTCGTGACCGCGAGCACCGGGCCGAAGATCTCTTCGCGGAAGATGCGCATCTTGTTGTTGCCCTTGAACAGCGTCGGCTGGATGTAGTAGCCGCCAGCGAGGTCGCCCGGGAGTTCGGCCCGGCCGCCGCCGATCAGGCATTGCGCGCCCTCCTGCTTGCCGACTTCGAGGTAGGACATGATCTTGTCCATCTGCATCGCCGACGCCTGCGCGCCCATCATCGTGTCGGTGTCCAGCGGGTTGCCCTGCTTGATGGCCTTGATGCGGTCCAGCGCGCGTGCCATGAACTTGTCGTAGATCGACTCCTGGATCAAGGCACGCGACGGGCAGGTGCAGACCTCGCCCTGGTTGAAGGCGAACAGGACCATGCCCTCGATCGCCTTGTCGAAGAATTCGTCGTCCGCGGCGACGACGTCTTCGAAGAAGATGTTGGGGCTCTTGCCGCCCAGCTCCAGCGTTGCCGGGATCAGGTTGCCCGCCGCGGCCTGCGCGATGACGCGTCCGGTGGCGGTGGAGCCGGTGAAAGCGACCTTGGCGATGCGCTTGCTGCTGGCCAGCGGCATGCCGGCTTCGCGGCCGTAGCCGTTGACGATGTTGAGCACGCCCGGCGGCAGCAGGTCGGCGATCAGCTCGGCCAGCACCATGATGCTCACCGGTGTGGATTCAGCGGGCTTGAGCACCACGCAGTTGCCGGCGCCGATGGCGGGCGCCAGTTTCCAGGCCGCCATCAGGATCGGGAAGTTCCACGGAATGATCTGCCCCACCACCCCGAGCGGCTCGTGGAAATGGTAGGCGATGGTGTTCTCGTCGATCTCGCTCAACGTGCCTTCCTGCGCCCGCAGGCAGCCGGCGAAGTAGCGGAAGTGGTCGACCGTGAGGGGGATGTCGGCGTTGAGCGTCTCGCGGATCGGCTTGCCGTTGTCCACCGTCTCGGCATAGGCAAGCAGCTCGAGGTTCTGCTCGATGCGGTCGGCGATCTTCAGCAGGATGTTGGCGCGTTCCGCAGGCGGCGTGCGGCCCCACTTGTCGGCAGCAGCGTGTGCCGCGTCGAGGGCGAGCTCGATGTCCTCGGCGCCGGAGCGGGCTGCACTGGTGAAGGGCTTGCCGGTGATCGGCGTGATCACGTCGAAGTACTGGCCCTTCACCGGCGGCTGCCACTTGCCGTTGATGAAGTTGTCGTAGCGGGGCTTGAACGTGACTTTGGCACCGGGGGTACCGGGAGCGGCATATCGCATTGACTGTCTCCTGCGGGTGGATGAAACGGCGGTTGAACACACCGGTCGCGGCGTCTTGCCGAACCGGTTCGCCGGTGTCAAACCGCAATCGCCGTGCCATCGGCCGGCGGCGCCGGGAAACCGTCAGTGCCTCGGGCGAAACCCGAGGTTTGGACGCGCCAGCGTCGCTGCGCGCACGCTGCCGCGTGGCACAGGTGTCACACGATGGAGCAGGCGCGGCTTGGGGCTACCGCGCCCGGGGCGCGACGGTGTACAGGCATGTTGGCGTCGCGTTGCCTGCACCGCATTTCATGACCATGCTCACGCCGATGAGCTTGAACAGCGGCTCGAATGTGCTGAGCATCTCGTCGGCAGCGTGGTGAACAGCCAACGGGTCGGGGCCGCTGTTCGGCGTGCACGGCACAGACCCTCCGATGACGGCGATGCCATCCGGCTTGAGCGCTCGCAACACCTGCGCGAGGTAGCGTTCGCGCTGAACCGGCGTGCTCAGTTGCTGGAAGACGGCGCGGTCGTGCCAGACGTCGAACGCGCTTTCGCGAAACTCGGTCTCGAGAACGTCGGCCGTTCGCCAGCCGATGTACTTGGCGATGCGCCCGAGGCGCCGCTTCGTCGCTTCAAGTGCAGCCGCCGACACATCGAGAACGGTGAGGTTGACGAAGCCGTCCATCATGAGGTCGTCGACCAGCGTGGAACTCGCGCCGCCGACGGCGAGGATGGCGGCCGTGCGGGATCGCGCCGCCAAAGCCATGTGCTGCATGGATTCCTGCAACTGGGCCGACGGCCGGCTCATTGGCCACGCAGGCCCGATCCTGCGGTCGGTGGCAGCGTCGATCGTCGCGTTCATGGCCTGGCTTGTGCTCAGGGGAAGATGAACGTGACCGGCGGAACCGGCGCGTTGACGTCGATGTCCAGGGTCTGGGTGGTCACACCGGACACCGCTTCGAGCCGGTACTTGCCGGCCGCTGTCGCATCCGGCGCGAAGCTGAGCGACATGGGATTCGGAGCAAACGCCGTCTTGCCGGGCGCTTCGACGGGCAAGGTGAACTGGAACGCGCCGGTGAGGGCGT